>CAXTFF010000164.1:242-5177 GCA_964243325.1 uncultured Sphingomonas sp. | reverse complement strand
TGTCGTGGTCCTTGGCCCATTTGATGAAGTCGGCGACGATCAGGAAATAGCCGGGGAAACCCATCTGGATGATGACGTCGAGCTCGAACTCGAGCCGGTCGCGGTACTCGGCGCGCCAGTCGCCCGCGCCCGCCTTGCCGAGCGCCTCGATCCGCGCGAGCCGAGCCTCCAGCCCGGCGCGCGCGTCGACGCGGAGCATCTCGGCCTCGGCGGCCAGGTCGGGCGGGGTGGCGAGGCTGGGCAGGATCGGCTTGCGGCTGGGAGCCATGACGGCGCAGCGGCGCGCGACCTGGAGCGTGTTGGCGATCGCCTCGGGCAGGTCGGCGAACAAATCGGCCATCACCTCGGCGGGCTTGATCCAAGCATGGCGGCAGGTGCGTTTGCGGTCCTCGGTCGCGACGTAGCTCGACTGGGCAATGCAGAGCATGGCGTCGTGCGCGTCGCCGAACGCGGCTTCGGCGAAGCAGGACGGGTTGGTCGCGACGAGCGGCAAGTCGCGGGCATAGGCGAGGTCGACCAGCGCAGCCTCGGCGGCGATCTCGACGGGGTCGTCGCGGCGGGCGAGCTCGACGTAGAGGCGGTCCGGGAACAGCGCCTGGAGCCGGTCGGCATAGGCGCGGGCGCGGTCGGGCTGGTCCTCGGCGAAGAGGCGGGCGAGCCCCCCTTCCCCGCCCGCCGTCAGTGCGATCAATCCGTCGGTGCAACCTTCCAAGTCGTCGAAGGCGACATGAGCGTCGAGCTCGATCGGACGGTCGAGATGCGCCATCGATACGAGCGCGCACAGATTGTCGTAACCGACCCCGTCCTGCGCATACAGCGCGAGCCAATCGAGCGGGGCCGTGACGCCGTCGGGCGTGTCGGGACGGCAGACCCCGAGCATCGCGCCGACGATCGGTTGCACCCCGCCCTTCTTGGCCGCCTCCGAGAACGCCATCGCCGCGTAAAGGCCGTTGCGATCCGTGAGCGCGGCCGCCGGAAAGCGTAGCTCGCGCGCGCGCTCGACGATCGCCTTGGGCTCGATCGCGCCGTCGAGCATCGTGTAGGAGGAGAAGACGCGTAGGGGAACGAAACCGGAATGCATGGGCCGACTATGGGACCGGGCCGACGATTCGGAAAGCGATTCGGACGGTCGGGGCATCGTGGAACCCGCAAGCGGGACGGCCCGTTGCGCCGGGAGAAGGAGCCGAGCCATGACCGACACGCGCCGTGACAACGCGACGAGCGGCGGACTGCCGCGACCGGGCGCGGGCTGGGCCTGGATCCTGGCCTACGGCCTGCTGTCGGGGGTGTTGGGTGTGCTCGCGTTCTTGGCGCCCTTCTCCGCGACGCTCGCGGCGACGCTGGTGGTGGGTGCGTTTCTGACCGCGACGGGCGTTATGGCGCTGGCCGCGGGGGTGATCGGGCGCGATCATCACCACCGGCTGTACAAGGTGCTGCTGGGTGTGCTGTCGATAGCCGTAGGGCTGATGATGGCGTTTCGGCCGCTGACGGGCGCGTTCTCGCTGACGCTGCTGCTGACGGCGTGGCTCATCGCGCGCGGGGCGATGGAGATCGCCTGGGGCGCGCGGCACGAGCGGCACCGCTGGTCGATGATCGCGCTGGGCGTCGTCAACCTGCTGCTCGCCACCTTCATCGTGGCGACGGTGCCCGCGTCGGCGCTGACGCTGCCTGGATATGTGCTCGGGATCAGCCTGGTGTTCGGCGGGGTGACGGCGATCGCGGCGGGGCTGGCGCACCGGAAAGGCGCGCCGGCTTTCTCGCTTACGCGCTAGAGCAGCGCCTCGATGTCGCGGCGCAGGTCCTCGGGGCTGGTCTGAGGGGCGTAGCGGCGGACCGCCCTGCCCTCCCGGTCGACGAGGAACTTGGTGAAGTTCCACTTGATAGCCCGGCTGCCCATCAGGCCGGGCGCTTCGGTCTTAAGCCGGTCGAACAGCGGGGAGACGGCCGGGCCGTTCACGTCGATCTTCGCGAAGACGGGAAAGGTCACGTCGTAGTTGGTCCGGCAGAAGGTCGCGATCTCGGCGGCGTCGCCGGGTTCCTGCGCGCCGAACTGGTTGCAGGGGAACGCGAGCACCTCGAAGCCGCGGTCGCGGTAATCGCGGCCGAGCTGTTCCAGCCCCTCATATTGCGGGGTGAAGCCGCACCGGGACGCGGTGTTGACGATCAGCAAGACCTTGCCGCGCCAGGTGTCGAGCGACGCCGGGCCGCCGTCCGCCGCGCGTACCTCCAGGTCGGTAATCGACGTCATGGCAGCTCCTCGATCCGGCCCTCGTGCAGGCGGACGACGCGGTCCATCCTGGCGGCGAGCCGTTCGTTATGGGTGGCGACCAGCGCGGCCGAGCCTTCGTCCCGCACCAGACGAAGGAACTCGGCGAGCACGATCCCGGCGGTGTGCTCGTCGAGATTGCCCGTCGGCTCGTCGGCGAGGACCAGCGTGGGGCGGTTGGCGAGCGCGCGGGCGACGGCGACGCGCTGCTGCTCGCCGCCCGACAGCTGGCTGGGCCGGTGGGTGAGCCGGTGTCCGAGGCCGAGCGCGGTCAGGAGCGAGGCGGCACGGCCTTGGGCATCGGCGCGCGGGACGCCGCGCACGAGCTGGGGCAGGATGACGTTCTCCGTCGCGTCGAAATCGGGGAGAAGATGGTGGAACTGGTAGACGAAGCCGAGCCGGTCGCGCCGGACGAGCGTACGGTCGGCGGCGTTCAACTTGGACGCCTCGGCGCCGGCGATGCGGATCGAGCCTTCGAACCCGCCTTCGAGCAGGCCGACCGCCTGGAGCAAGGTGGACTTGCCCGAGCCCGACGGGCCCAACAACGCGACGATCTCGCCGGGTTCGACGCGGAGATCGACGCCGCGCAGCACCTCGATCGTCTGGCCGCCCTGGGTGAAGCTGCGCGAGAGTGCCGCCGTGTGCAGGACGGGCTCATTCATACCGGAGCACCTGCACCGGATCGGTGCTCGCCGCCTTGAAGGCGGGGTAGAGCGTGGCGAGGAAGCTGAAGACCAGCGCCATCAGCGTGATCGCGACTACCTCGATCGGATCCGTTTTGGACGGGAGCTCGGTTAGATACCGGATCGACGGATCCCACAGATCCTGGCCGGTAACGAGCTGGACGAAGTTCACCACCGCCTGGCGGTAGAACAGGAAGATCGCGCCGAGCACGAGCCCCGCCAGCGTGCCGAGCGCGCCGATGGTGGTGCCGACGGTGACGAAGATGCGTAGCAGGCTGGTCCGCGTGGCGCCCATCGTGCGCAGGATGGCGATGTCGCGCGTCTTGGCGCGCACCAGCATGATCAGCGACGACAGGATGTTGAACACGGCGACCAGGATGATGATCGACAGCACCACGAACATGGCGACGCGCTCGACCGCCAGCGCCTCGAACAGCTGCGCGTTCATGGTGCGCCAGTCCTGGACGACCGCGCGCCCGCCGACGCGCGCGCCCAGCGGCCGCAGAATATCGCCCACCCGGTCGGGATCGACCGTCTGGATCTCGACCATGCCGACCGCGTCGCCGAGCAGCAGCAGCGTCTGCGCGTCCTCCAGCGGCATCACGACATAGGCCTTGTCGTAGTCGTACACGCCGATCTCGAAGATCGCGCCCACCGTGTAGGCGACGATGCGCGGCACGGTGCCAAAAGGCGTGGCCTGCCCCTGCGGGCTGATCAGCGACACTTCCGAGCCGACCTGCGCGCCCAGCGCCTCGGCCAGACGCGAGCCAACCGCTATACGGTTTCCACCGGGCGCGACGCCGTTCAGCGTGCCCGACACGACCTGCCCGCCGATCGAACGGCGGATGTCGGCGACCGACTGGCCGCGCACCAGCACGGCCTCCACCCGGCCGTTGTAGCTGGACATGAGCGGCTGTTCGATCAGCGGCACCGCCGCGGTGACGCCGGGCGTGGCGCGCGCCTCGCGGACGATGTCGCGCCAGTCGGGCAGGCGCCCGCCGAAGCCCTGGACGACCGCGTGGCCGTTCAGCCCGGTGATCTTGTCGAACAGCTCGGCGCGGAAGCCGTTCATCACGCTCATGACGATGACCAGGGCGGCGACGCCGAGCATGACGGCGACCAGGCTGATCGAGGCGACGAGGAAGATGAAGCCCTCCCCCTTCCCCGGCAACAGGTAGCGCCGGGCGATCATGCGTTCGTAGGGGGCCAGGATCATGTCGCCGTCCGCCTACCGGGACGGAGGCGGACTGGCAATCGCGCGGGCGATTGTTGCGGGGAAGCCACATGCCCGAACCAATCGTTTCGCAACGGGTACGGCACGCGTGACAGGAGCGAAAGTTCCACGTAGCCACGACGCACTGGCACACAGGCAACGGCCGTGGTTCGGGGCAGAGATCCTCGCGCAGCTTCCAAAAGGGAGCGCGGGACCGAGGGCAAACAGGGGGCTGACGAGCGATCGTCACGCAGGCGCCCGGTCCGGCAACGGCCCGGGCGTTTGCCGTTCCAGCGAAAAAAATCGCGACTAGGGCCGATCCGGCCTCTTGACGCCGTTGGCGGGTCCACCAGATCGGCGACGCGCGACGCCTGCGGGGTCGCGCGGACCCCTCGACCCCCGGGCGAGGGGTTCGACCATCAATCCGCTTTTCGGAGGTTTTGATATGCGACTCGACTTGACCCCCTACCGCCGCTCGACCGTCGGCTTCGACCGGCTCTTCGATATCCTGGAGCAGAACGCCAAGGCGTCGCCCGAGAACTACCCGCCCTTCAACTTGGAGCGGATCGCCGACGACCGTTACCGCATCACGCTGGCGGTGGCCGGTTTCACGCGCGACGAGATCGAGATCACCGCGCAGCAGAACCTGCTCCTCGTCACCGGCCGCAAGGACGAGCGCGCGGGCGCGCACTTCCTGCATCTCGGCATCGCGAACCGCGGGTTCGAGCGGCGCTTCGAGCTGGCCGACTTCGTGCTGGTGGACGACGCGCGGC
>CAXTFF010000164.1:0-232 GCA_964243325.1 uncultured Sphingomonas sp. | reverse complement strand
GCTGAATGACGGCCTGCTCGTGATCGATCTGGTCCGCGAGATCCCCGAGGCGATGAAGCCCAGGACGATCGCCATCAAGACCGGCGCGCCGCTCGCCGCGGTCGAGGGCGAGGCGGACGAAGCGCAGGCTGCGTAACCCGCCCGGCTCGTCCGCGGCCATCGGCGGGGGCCCCCGCCCGCCCGCCCCCGGCGCCCGCGTCCCGGGCGGGGCGGAAAATGCGGCCTCCGACAG
>CAXTFF010000163.1:0-5193 GCA_964243325.1 uncultured Sphingomonas sp. | reverse complement strand
GCGAGCACTTCGCCGATGATCGGACGGAATTCCTCGGCCAGCTCGTCCTTGCCCAGCGTCGCCGCCGCTTCCGGGTCGACGCGCTCCAGCAGGCGGGGGAGGACCTGTTCCTTGATCTTGTGGATGGAGGCCTCGAAGCCTTCCATCTTGCTGTTGCCGGCGTCGCCGCTGGCGTTTTGGCGGTCGGCCAGCCGCTGCATCGCGTCCTGCTGGACGCCGGGCATGTTGCCCGTCTCCAGGTCGGATCCGCCCGGCAGCCCGACCGAGTCGATGGGGGGGAACTGGTCGCCGCCGTCCGGCTCGGGACGGCCGGCGGGGCCGCCCCCCTGCATGGGCTTGGCCACCCCGAATGCGGTGCGGGACCCCTGTCCCCCGGTCATGCCGCCGCGACGCCCGAACGCACTCATAACAGCCCAATCCCCTCGATCGTGCCCCGGAGATAGGCCGGACTCGTTTACATCCGCCTAACCAAGCCGGGCTGGCGCCCGGGCGCGGGCGGCGATAGCCTTTCGTCCGAACGGGGCGGGAGGGCGGGACGATGAGATGGTTGGGGGCGGTGCTGGCGGCGGCGACGGCGTTCGCGGAACCCGCGCGGGCCGAATGGCTGAAGGCGAGTTCGCGCCATTTCACCGTCTATTCGGACACCAGCGCCGCCGGGATCACCGCGCTGGCCACCCGGCTGGAGCGAGTCGACGGTGCGCTGCGCTACATTTATTCGCTGACGGAGGCCGAAACCGCGGGCGCGCCGCCGGTCACCGTGTTCGTGGTCGACGACACCGCCGCGATCCGCAAGCTGTCGGGATCGAGCGGGGTGGGCGGCTTCTATCTGGGTCGCGCGGACGGGGCGGTGGCGTTCACCCCCCGGCGCGGCGACGGGACGGGAGCGGGCTCGCTGGATCCGCAGATCGTGCTGTTCCACGAATACGCGCATCATTTCCTGCTCACCAATTCGGCCGCCGCGCTCCCCGCCTGGTTCTCGGAAGGCTATGCCGAATTCGCCGCGACCGCCCGGGTCGAGGAAGCGTCGGTCGTCATCGGCGGCGCGGCGCAGCACCGCGCCTGGGGGCTGTTCGCGACCGAAGAGCTCCCGCTCGAGCTGCTGTTCGCTCCGCCCGCCAGGATGACGGGGCAGCAGCGCGACCAGCTCTACGGCCGGGGCTGGCTGCTCACCCATTATCTCACCTTCGCTGCGAAACGGCAGGGCAGCCTGGGGCGCTACATCGCCGCGCTCAACACCGGCACGCCCCCGCTCAAGGCGGCGACCGACGCGTTCGGCGACCTGAAGGAGCTGAACCGCGACCTGCGCAAGTACCTGATGGCGCGCAAGCTGCCCGGCTTCGTCGTCCCGGTGGCCAAGCTTGCGCCCGTGAAGGTCGACGTGCGCGCGCTGACCCCGGGCGAACGCGCGCTGATCGACCTGCGCATGGTCTCCACGCGCGGCGTCGACGAGAAGTCGGCCGCCACCCTCCATGCCCGCGCGCGGAGGGCGGCCGCGCCGCACGGCGGCGACGCCGTCGCGCAGGGCTGGCTCGCCGAGATGGCCTACGACGCCAGGCGCGACGACGAGGCGGAGGCGGCCGCCGACCGCGCGCTCGCCGCCGACCCCCGGTCGATCCAGGCGCTGCTCTACAAGGCCCGCGTCCATCTGCGCCGCGCGGAGACCGCCGGCACGAAGGATCCCAAGGTCTGGCGCGAGGCGCGGTCGTGGATCACCAGGGCGAACCGGGTCGATCCGGACGGCGCGGCGGCGCTCCAGCTGTTCTACGACAGTTTCGCCATGGAAGGCGCCCCGCCCAACGCCAGCGCGGTCAAGGGCCTCCATTACGCGCTGCTGCTGGCGCCGCAGGACGAGGCGCTCCGCTTCCGATCGGTGACGCAGCATCTGAAGGACGGCCGGATCCCCGAAGCGCGCCGCGCGCTCCGCCCGCTCGCGTTCGACCCGCACGGCGGCGCCGACAATCCCGCGGCCAGGCTGATGGCGTTGATCGACCGCGGCGAGACCGGCCCCGCCGCGCTCGCCGCGATGGAGGAGGCGGGCAAGGCCAGGTCCGCGGGCGGGGCGGACGGAACCGACTGATCAGCCCCGCTCGCGTTCGATGAGCGTCGCCTTGCGCTCCACTCCCCAGGCGTAGCCGCCCGGACCGCCGCCCGTCCGCAGCACCCGGTGGCAGGGCACGACCACCGCCAGCGGATTGGCCCCGCACGCCGATCCCGCCGCGCGCACGGCTTGCGGCTTGCCCGCCGACGCCGCCAGCTGCGCGTAGGTCCGCGTCTCCCCCGGCGGGATCGCCCGGAGCGCGGCCCACACCGCTTCCTGGAACGCGGTGCCGCGCACGTCGAGCGGCAGGTCGTGCGCCGTTCCGCCGGGTCTGTCCACCAGGGCGACGACGCGCATGGCCAGGTCCGACAACGCCTCGCCGCCGGGTGCGATCGCCGCCTGCGGAAAGCGGCGCGCCAGTTCGTCCGGCGCTTCCTCGAACGCGACGCGGCACAAGCCCCGCTCGGTCGCCGCGACCAGCAGCGGCCCCAGGCTGGTGCCGACCACCACCCACCCGATCGCCGCGCCCGCGCCGCCCGCCCGCGCGCGCTTGGGCGTCATGCCCAGCCGGGGCGCGGCGTTGGCGTAGAAGCCGCTCGGCCCCGCGTAACCCGCTTCGTGGATCGCCTCCGTCACGCTTTCCTCCCGCTCCAGCGCGCCCGCCGCCCGTTCCGCCTTCAGGCCCCGCGCATAGGCGGCCGGGCTGACGCCGAGCGCCCGCGTGAACAGCCGCTGGAGGTGGTGGGGAGCATAGCCGACCCGCTCCGCCAGGACCGCGAGCGACGGCGCGTCCGTCGCTCGCCCGATCAGCTCGGCCGCGCGCGCCACCGCCTCCGTATCGCGCGCCGCCTCGTCGGGCCGGCAGCGCAGGCACGCGCGGTATCCCGCCGCCCGGGCCGCGGCGCCGTCGGCGAGCATCTCGACATTCGCGCGGGCGGGCCGCCGCGCGGGGCAGGAGGGCTTGCAGTAGATGCGCGTGGTCCTGACCGCGACCACGAACCGCCCGTCGGCGGAACGGTCGCGCGCGTCGAAGGCGGCCCAGGCGGCGTCGAGGTCGAGATGGAGGGGGTGCGCCATGCGGTCCGGCCTACCTGCTCGGGCGACGCGCCGCATCCCGCCGCTTGCGATCGAACGCGCGATAGGCGACACTTTCGTCCGCTCCACCGGAGGTCGACCATGTTCCTCGCCCTGTTGCTCGCCGCGCAAGCGCCCCCGTCCGACGTCGTCGTCACGGGCAAGCGCCTGGAGAGGCTGCACGAGCTCTGCCGCCAGGGCCGCTGCACGCCGCTGCGGGACGCGCAGGCCTCGATCGCCTGGGCGGAAGCGCAGTTCCGCGACGGCAGGTACGTCCTCGCCAAGAACGTCCTGCGCGACGCCGCCGCCCGCAACAAGCGCCACGCCGCGACGGATCCCAAGCCGGTCGCCGCGATCTACGAGGCGTACGCGACCGTGTCGTGGCAGGAAGGCGATCAGGAAGCGTACCGCACCGCGACCGCCGCGCGCGTGCGCACGCTCAGGGACAACCTGCCCGCCGACGACGTGTATGCGCGCGGGGCGGCGCTGGCGCTCGGCGACATGTGGCTGCGCCTGGGTCAGCCGCTGGAGGCGCAACGCGCCTTCCGGCAGGCGGAGCGCGACGCGCTCGCGGGGGCGCGGAACGATGTCGCGCTGCGCGCCCGCCTGGCCCGGGCGCGCATCCGCCACGGATTCGGCGACCGCACGGGCGCGGCCGCGCTGCTCGCCTCCGCCGCCGCGCTGCCGGGCGCGGCGGAACCCAGGAACCAGGGGGCGATCCGCGCCACCCGCCTCCGCTTGGGCGCGGCCGAGGGCGACGCGGCGGCGATCGCCCAGGTCGCCGCGGAGGTCGGGCGGGCGGGCTTCGCGCAACCCGTCCTGGTCTGGGCGCCACCTTATCCGCGGACCGCTGCCGATCTGGCGGACGCGGCGCGCGCGGCGAACCGCTCGCTCGCGACGACCGGGGGGGAGCTGTTCGCCGTCACCGGCCCCAGGGGGAGTGATCTGGACGGCATCCAATGGGCCGATATCGGCTTCGTCATCCGTCCCGACGGCCGCACCGCGGAGATGGAGGTGCTGCGCGGATCGAGCGACCGGACATGGGCGACGCCGTACCTGACCCAGATCGCCGGACGGCGCTACACGGCCATGCCCGGCGCCCCCGGAGACGCCGGCGCCTACCGCGTCGAGCGGTTCACGCTGCGCGCGAACTACGAAACGCCCATCGGCAGCCTGATCCGCCGCCGGGCGGGCCCCGCCAAGCTGGAGATCGTCGACCTCACCGATCCCGCCGCGACGGTCACGGCCGCCCGCTGACGGCCGCGCCGCCCTATTGTTGCAACATCCGACCCCCCATGCTAGCCGCCCGCCAACTCATGCGGCGGCGCGTTCGCGCGTCCCACGCCGCGTGTGATCAGCTTTGGTGGAACGGGGAATCAGGTCGCGTGGAGGCATCCGGCGGTAACATCGGCGGCGGTGACGTGGGCGGCGACATCCAGGCCAGCCTGGGCGGGCGCTACGCCGTCGCGCTGTTCGAACTCGCGCGCGAGTCCAAGACGATCGACTCCGTCGAGCGCAGCCTGCTCCGCGTCCGCGACACGGTGGCGCGGTCGGACGATTTCCGCCGCCTGACCACCAGCCCGGTCATCTCGCGCGCCCAGGCCGGCCGCGCGATGAAGGCGGCAGCCGAGCCGCTGGGCGTGGACGCGACCACCGCCGACTTCTTGGGGGTTCTCGCCGCCAATCGCCGCCTGAACGAACTCCCCAAGATCGTCCGCGCCTTCCGTACGCTTGCCTCGCGCCACCGCGGCGAGACCAGCGCGGAGGTCACCTCCGCCCACCCGCTGACGGACGAGCAGGTGATCGAGCTCAAGCAGCAGCTCCGCCTGCGCCTCGGCCGCGAAGTCTCCGTCGATCTCGCCGTCGATCCCGATCTGCTCGGCGGCCTCGTCGTCCGCATCGGCTCGCAGATGATCGACAGCTCGATCCGCACCCGCCTGAACACCCTCGCCAACCAGATGAAAGGCTGACGGCACTTCGCCGTCGGAAAGGCTGAACATGGAAATCCGCGCCGCCGAGATCTCGGCGATCATCAAGGACCAGATCGCCAATTTCGGCTCGGAGGCGCAGGTCTCGGAGAC
>CAXTFF010000162.1:0-5196 GCA_964243325.1 uncultured Sphingomonas sp. | reverse complement strand
TCGAGCGCCGCGCTGTTCGACCGCGTCCGCCAGCTCGGCGGCCGCCCGCTCATGTGGAAGACCGGCCACAGCTCGATCAAGTCGCGGATGCTCCTGGAGGACGCGCCCATCGCGGGCGAGCTGTCGGGGCACATCTTCTTCGCGCACCGCTGGTACGGCTTCGACGATGCGCAGTATGCCGCCGTCCGCCTGCTCGAACTGCTGGCCGACACGGGGCGCAAGCTCGCCGACCTCGTGGGCGGGCTCCCCCGCTACCACCCCGGCCCCGAGCTGCGCTTCCCCGTCGACCCCGCGCGCCGCCTCGCCGTCGTCGACGAGGTGCTCGCCCGCCTCGCCGAGCGCGGGGCGACGGTCGACACGGTCGACGGCGCGCGCGTCGCCACGCCGGACGGCTGGTGGCTGCTCCGCGCCTCCAACACCGAATCGCTCCTCACCGTCCGCGCCGAGGGCCGCGATGAAGCCGGGCTCGCCCGCCTCCTGGCCGAGGTCGCCGCCGAGCTCGCGCGAAGCGGCGTCGCGCTGCCCGGCTGATTGACAGGGCGGACGCCCGGCCTACCCTCGCGCCCCATGGACTATCCCGTCGAGCGCCCCGTCGACCGCTTCCGCTCATCCACCGCGCGCTGGCTGTTCGGCAGCTTCGCGGGCTGGGCGACGCTGCTCCTGTGCCTGGTCGGGGTCGGCTTCCTGATCCTGGGCCACCGCTGGCTCCGCAATCTCGGCAGCCTGTACGAGATCACCGACCAGCGGCTGATCGTCCGCCGCGGCATCCTGGTGAAGACGGTGGACGAGATCGAGCTCTACCGCGTCAAGGACGTGCGGCTCGAATATTCGCTTCTCAACCAGTTGACCGACATCGGCACGGTCGCGCTCACCTCGTCCGACCCGTCGACCGGCGGCGCGGCCTTCGTGCTGCGCGACGTGCCCATGGCCCGCGACCGCCGCGAGGGCCTGCGCGGCCTGGTCGAACGCGCCCGCCTGCGCCGCGGCGTGCGCGAGCTGGACCTGGGCCAGGCGGACGCGCCCGCGCTCGCCTAACCCGCTGGATTCGCAGGCGTCACAGCCCCATATCGCCCTCATGCCTCCCGCTCCCCAGCCGCAGCTCGTCCGCGTCATCGACCTCGAAACCACCGGCAACGCGCCCCCCGCGCACGCCGTGATCGAGATCGGCTGGCAGGACGTGGCGCTGGGTAGCGACGGCCGCTGGGCGCTCCACGGCGAGGGCGGGCGCACCTTCGTCAACCCCAACCGCCCCATCCCGCCCGTCACCCAGGCGATCCACCACATCCTGGACGAGGAGGTGGCGGACGCCCCGCAATGGATCGACGTCGCCCGCCAGGCGCTAGACCCCTGGCCCCGGCGGATCGCGCTCGCCGCGCACCGCTCCGATTTCGAAGAGCAATATTGCACCGCCTCCTGGACCCGGAACGCCGACTGGATCTGCACCTGGAAATGCGCGCTGCGGCTGTGGCCCGACAGCCCGTCCTTCTCCAACCAGGTGCTCCGCTATTGGCGCAAGCCCGCCGGGCTCGACCACCGGCGCGGCCTCCCCATCCACCGCGCCTATCCGGACGCCTACGTCACCGCCCACCATCTGCGCGACCAGCTGAACGAGGCGAGCCTCGCCCAGCTCCTGGCCTGGTCCGCCGAGCCCGGGCTGCTGCCCCGCGTCCGCTACGGCCCCGACCGCGGCAAGGACTGGCGCGAGATCGGCGACGACAGCCTGGCGGGCTTCCTGTCCGACCGCGACGTCGATATTCGTTTCACCGCCGAAACGGAATTGGCCCGCCGCCGCGGCGGCGGCCATGTCGGCCGCGCCTCGGCCCAGGAGCTGCTGCTCTAGACCGCCGCCGCATAGGTCAGGTTCTTCCGGTTCTCGGGCCTAGAACCTGACCCCCGCCTCCACCCCGTAGAAGCGCGGCTCGCCCGCGATATAGGTCGGCACCCCGAACCCGCCGCCCGTGTTCCCCGCGTCGATCAGGTAGCGCTTGTCGCCCAGGTTGCGCGCGAACCCGCCCAGCCGCCACCGACCGCCCGGCCCCTCGACGCCCGCGCGCAGGTTGATCAGCGTATACCCGCCCTCGCTGACCGCCTGGCTGTTGGGCAGCTCGAAGAAGACCCCCGACCGGTACGTCACCGTCGGCGTCGCATAGAGCGTGGACCCGCCCGCCGGCAGGCGCAGCGTCGCGCCCGCGGCGGCGGTCGTCTTGGGCTGCAGCCGGAACCGGTTCCCCGCGAACACGCCGTTCTCGGCGTCGTCCCCGATCCCGCCGTCCAGGTAAGCGAAGTTCCCGAATACCGAGAAGGCGGGCGAGACCGCGTAGGTCGCCTCCAGCTCGACGCCCAGGTTGTTCGCCGATCCCGCGCTCACCGTCCTGGACACGCCCGCCGTGTCCGTGACCGTGACCTGGAACCCGTCATAGGTCTGGTAGAACACCGACGCCGTCCCCGTCAGCCCGCCCAGGCCCGCCTTGATCCCGCCCTCGTAGTTCCAGACCGTCTCGTCGGGGACCTCCTGGAACGCGGGCACGACCGCCGCGCCCGCGCGCGCCGCGGCGAGCTGGACCACGGGCGACCGGCGGCCCTTGCTGACCGTCCCGTACAGGTTCAGTCCGTCCGTCAGGCGGAACAGCGCGTTGAAGCGCGGCAGCACCGCCGTGTAGGACCGCCGCGCCGTGAAGCGCGCGCCGTTCGTGTTCGCGGTGCCGAGCAGGCTGGTCCGCACCCCGAGCCCGGCCAGCAGCGCCGAATCGGGCTGGACCGATGCGTATCCCGACTTGCGGTCCTCGATCAGCACGCGCGCGCCCGCCGTCACCTCCAGCGCGGGCGTCGGGATCCAGGTCGCGTCCGCGAACGCCGAATACGTGTCGTTGTTGCCGAAATTGGTGAAGACCGACGCGTACGGGATCTGCGTCGCCCGCCCGCCCGACAGGATCGCGGTCGCGCGCAGCGCCGGGATCGTCCCGTCCGCCGCGACGCAGGCCGGCCCGGTCGGCACGCCGGCCCTGTTCAGCGCCCCGCGGACGCCCGCGAACGCCGTCGAGACCGAACAGGCCAGGTACGTTCCCTCCTCCGTCGAGAAGGGCACGCGCTGGAAGCTGTTCTCGTGGAACACGTTGCCCCCGAACGCCGCGCGGTAGCCCTCCCCATCGAAGCTGAACCGCGATTCGTGGCTCCACTGATCGCCCTCGGCGTTCTCGGCGAACTCCAGATAGAAGGCGGGCCCGCCGTCCGCGTCGAACGTCTCCAGCGAGTCGAAGCGGCGGTACCCGTTGATCGTCGTGAAGGTCGCGCCTTCGCCCAGATCGACGCTGAGCGCGAAGTTGGCGTCGTACACGTCGCGGTCCAGCCCCAGCTTGCGCTTGCCGAGCACCTGCGCGGAGAAGGGCGATCCCGACAGCTCGGCCCGCCCGAAATCGCCCGTCCGCCCGCCCGTGGGCGCAAAGGCGCGGCTCTTGAACGCGGTGCCCGGATTGCGCTGCCCGTCATAGGTCAGCACCAGGTCGGCCGTTATCGCATCGGTCGGCCGCCAGCGGATCGATCCGCGCACGCCGCGCTGGTCCTGCCCGTTCAGGTCGTCCTGATCGACCAGCCCCTGATTCTGGTTGGGCCGGTCCGGATCGCCCGCGATGTTGCGGACGTATCCGTCGCGGTACTTGTACGCGAAGGCGAGGCGTGCCGACAGCGTGTCGCTGCCCGCGTTGAGATAGCCCGACACCTGCGTCCGGTCGAAATCGCCGTAGGACGCGGCCGCCTCCGCCGCGAACCCCGCGCGCGGGCGCGCCGATACGATGCCGATCGCGCCCACCGCCGCCGCCGTCCCGAACAAGGTCGCCTGCGGCCCCTTGACCACCTCGATCCGCTCCAGGTCGTACAGGTCCTGATACGCCCCGCGCGACCGGCTGACATCGACGCCGTTGTAATACAGCGTGATGCGCGGCCCCTGCTGCGCCGATCCGCTGTCCGACGTGATGCCGCGGATGACGAAGCCCGGATTGTTGGCGCTCTGCTCCTGCACCTGCAGCCCCGGCACGAAGGCGGCGATCTCGTCGAGCTCCGACGCGCCGATGTCGGCCAGCCGCGCGCCCGTCAGCGCGGTGACGGTGACGGGCACGTCCTCGATCCGCTGCTCCAGCCGCTGCGCCGTGACGATCACCTCGTCGGCGGCGGTGTCCGCCGTATCGTTGGCGCGGGGCTGGACGTTGGCCTGCGCGAGCGCGCCCGTCGAACAGCCGAGCGCCAGCGCGGCGAGCGCGCCATGGGTGAAATGCGTCATCTGAACCGATCCCCCTTGAGACGTGCCGGCGATAGAAGCGGCGCATGACGGGCGCGGGACGGCGCGATGACACGGGCGTTACGCCCGCCGTCGCACTCGCGTAACAATGCGGGTGCCAGACGGGCCGGCAAGCACTCGCGCACGGGACACGCAGCCATGACGATCAACCGCCGCCAAGCCATCGCCGCCCTGGGATCGGGCGCGGCGCTCACGTTGCCCGCCACGGCCGCGGGCCAGTCCGCCACGCCCGCCCGCTTCGTCCACGGCGTCGCCAGCGGCGACCCGGCGGCGGACGGCGCGGTGCTCTGGACGCGCGCCACCCCGATCGGCGAGGGCGCGGGCGACGTCGCGCTCGGCTGGACGGTGTCCGCCTCCCCCGACGGCGCGCCCGTCAAGCGGGGCCGCGTCACCGCCCGCGCCGCGCGCGACCACACCGCCAAGGTCGAGGCGACCGGCCTGCGACCCGGCCGCGAATACTGGTTCCGCTTCGAGACCGACGCCGGCGAGCGCTCCGCCACCGGCCGCTTCCGCACGCTCCCGGTCGGCCGCACGCCCGACGTCGCGCTGGCGGTGGTGTCGTGCCAGCTCTATCCCGGCGGCCTGTTCAACGCCTACCAGGCGATCGCCGACCTCCCCCGCCTCGACGCGGTCGTCCATCTGGGCGACTACGTCTACGAATACGGCGCGGAGGGGTACGGCGCGGAGGCGGGCCGCAAGCTGGACCGCGTCGTCGAGCCCGCGCACGAGATCGTCACGCTGGCCGACTACCGCGCCCGCCACGCCCAGACCAAGCGCGACCCCGACATGCAGGCCGCCCACGCCCGCGCCGCGTTCATCTGCGTCTGGGACGACCACGAGGTCGCCAACGACGGCTGGATCGGCGGCGCGCAGAACCACCAGCCCGACACCGAAGGCGATTGGGG
>CAXTFF010000161.1:0-5202 GCA_964243325.1 uncultured Sphingomonas sp. | reverse complement strand
TTTTCGACCGCGCCCGCGTCGCCGCGGATCAGGGAGGCGTCGAACGTCACCACCGCGGCCCGCGCGGTCGCGTCCAGGTCGAAGCGGCGGAGCTCGCCGCCCAGGCGCGCGCCGGGATCGACGGTCGACTGGCCGGGCGTGAGCACCAGGCGGCCCGTGCGTGCGGTGACCGTGTCGCCGACCAGCCGGGCGAACAGCCGCGCGGGCGGCTCGGCCCACTGCGCGTCCTTGACGTAGGCGATCGTGGTCGGGGTCGCCTGGACGGGGACGCGGTTGGTCGCGAGCGCCTGGGGGACGCTGGGCACCGCCACCGTGACCGCGTTCCCGCCGCTCACGCGCTGGACGGGGCCGACGGGGACGGCGGCGGCCGGCTCGATCGTCAGCAGCGTCGGCGGCGGCGCGGCGCCGAAGCTGATGCAGCCCGCCAAGGGTGCCAGGAGGAGCAGAACGGCGTAGCGCATGATCGGCCTCACTTACCCTTGTAGTCCGGCAGCTTGGACTGCCCGACGAGCGCGCCCGCGCCCTGTTGATCGACCTTCTCGGCGATCGACGACAGCGCCGCGCTGGTCTGGCGCAGGTCGCGCACCAGCAGCCCGACCTCGGGCACCGTCTGCTTGGAGAAGGCCTGCAGGCCCGGCCGCGCCTCGCCGATCGCTTCGTTCAGCGTGTCCGCCGAGCGCTGGGCGGAGGCGATCGTGCGGTTCAGGTTGGCGACCGTCGGCTGGATGTCGCGCGCGAGCACGTTGTTGGTCGTCCCCGCCAGCGCGCCGACCTGCTGCGCGGCGTCGCCCGCCTGTTGGATGGCGACGCGCGTCTGCGCCAGCGTCGCCGCGATCTCGGGCGCGCGGTCGGCGAAGGCGTCGGTCAGCCGCGTGGTGTTCTCGAGAATGCCCGCGACCGACGCCTGGTTGCGGTCGGTGAGCAGGCCCGTCAGCCGGTCGGTCAAGGTCGACAGCCGCTCGAGCAACTGCGGCGCGGAGTTCAGGATCGCGCCGAACCCGCCGGTGCGCGTCGGGATCACCGGCACGCCGTAGGGGCAGGCGCTGCTCGCGCCCGCATCGGGGCACGCGATCGGGGGGGCGCCCTTGCGCGCGCCATCGAGCGAGATCTGGCTGACGCCGGTGAAACCGACGGACGAGATGCTGGCGGTGGTGCCCTGAAGGATGGGCGCGTCCTCGCTGACGCGGATGCGCACGCGCACGAACTCGACGTTGGTGCGCCACAACTCGATCTGCGTGACCTGGCCCAGCGGCACGCCCGCGAAGGTGACGGCCGATCCGCGCGCGAGGCCGTCGACGGTCGTCGGGAAGAAGATGTCGTATTCCTTCTCCGACGCGCCGCCGAGCCGCGCGATCCAGACGGTGAACAGCGCGAGCAGCGCCAGCAGCAGCAGCACGACGCCGCCCACCAGCACGTGATTGGACCGGGTCTCCATCAGCTCTCCACTCTCGCCTTGGCGGCCGACGCCGAACGGTCCTGCGACGCGATCGCCGCGCGGCCCCGGGGTCCGCCGAAATATTCGGCGATCCAGGGATGATCGGTCGCCAGCAGCTCGTCGATGGTGCCGATCGCGATCACCTGCTTGTCCGCCAGCACCGCCACCCGGTCGCATATAGCGTATAACGTGTCGAGATCATGGGTGATCAGGAACACGGTCAGCCCCAGCGTCTTCTGGAGCGACCGCGTGAGCTCGTCGAACGCGGCCGCCCCGATCGGGTCGAGCCCGGCGGTGGGCTCGTCGAGGAACAGCAGGTCCGGGTCGAGCGCCAGCGCGCGCGCGAGTCCCGCGCGCTTCTTCATGCCGCCCGACAATTCGGCCGGGTATTTGGGGCCGGCGTCGGGCGGCAGCCCCGTCATCACCACCTTGAACGAGGAAATCTGGTCGAGCAGCGCCTGGTCGAGCCCGGGGTAGAACTCGCGTAAGGGGACCTGCACGTTCTCGGCGACGGTCAGCGTCGAGAACAGCGCCCCGCCCTGGAACAGCACGCCCCAGCGCTTGCTGATCTCCGCGGTCTCCATCTCCTCGCGGCCGATCGTCGGGCGGCCGAAGACGGCGATGTCGCCCGCGGTCGGCGTCTGCAGCCCGATGATCGAGCGCATCAGCACCGACTTGCCCGTGCCCGACCCGCCGACGACGCCCAATATCTCGCCGCGCCGGACGTCGAGATCGAGGTTCTCGTGGATGACGGCGTCGCCGAACGCGTTGCGCAGACCCCGCACGCGGACGATCGGCTCGTCGTCGGACGCGCGCGCCATCAGTTCCATCCGATCCAGGTGAAGAACACCGCGAAGAACGCGTCGAGCACGATCACGAGGAAGATCGCCTGCACGACCGCGGCCGTCGTCCGCCGACCGACCTGCTCGGCGTCGCCCTCGACCAGCATGCCCTGGAAGCAGCCGGCGATGGCGATGATCGCGCCGAACACGGGCGCCTTGATCAGGCCGATATACAGGTCGGTGATCGGCACCACCTCGCGGATGCGCTGGACGAAGGTGACGGGCGGGATGTCGAGCGTCGCCCAGGTCAGCAGCCCGCCGCCGATCAAGGCGATCACCGACGCGTAGAAGCCGAGCAGCGGCATCAGCAGGATCGCCGCGATCGTGCGCGGCACCACCAGCGCCTCCATCGGCGACACGCCGATGGTGCGGAGCGCGTCGATCTCCTCGGTCAGCTTCATGGTGCCCAGCTGCGCCGCGAAGGCGGAGCCGGAACGCCCGGCGACCATGATCGCGGTCATCAGCACGCCCATCTCGCGCAGCGTCAGGCGGCCGACCAGGTTGATGGTGAACACCTCCGCGCCGAACTGGCGGAGCTGCACCGCGCCCTGCTGCGCGATCACCATGCCGATCAGGAAGCTCATCAGACCGATGATGCCGAGCGCGGAGACGCCCACCGCCTCCAGCTCGTGGACGACCGAGTTGAAGCGGAAGCGGCGCGGGTGGCGCGCGATGTTGAGAAAGGCGAGCGCGGTCGCGCCCAGGAAGCCGAGCAGGCCGTAGGTCGTGCGGAGCGCCGTGGAGACCGCGTCGCCGACCTCGCCCAGCACGCGTTTGAACGGGGTGACCGCCGCCGGTCGGACGGCGACCGCCTGGTCGGCACGCTCGACCTGCGCGAACAGGTGGCGGTCGTCCTCCCCCAGCCCCTCGACGGGGGCGTCGTGCCTGGCGGCGAAGCGGTGGACAACCCAGGCGCCGATCGTGTCGAGCCGGTCGATGCCCGACAGGTCGACGCGGCTGACCCGGCCGCCGTGCGCGGCCAGCCGGTCGGGCAGCGTGCCCAGCCGCGCGAGCGACAGGTCGCCCGTGAACCGGACGACGCCGTCGTCGCCCGTCGCGGAGAAATCGGCGGTCGCGCTCATGCGGGACCGCTAATGGGGGAAACGCGGCGGCGCGGCAAGCGGGAGCGCGGCCTCAAGCCAGGGCGAGATCGACGGCGTGGATCAGAAGCCCGACCAGCCCGCCGACCAGCGTGCCGTTGACGCGGATATACTGCAGGTCGCGCCCGACCTGGTTCTCCAGACGGGCGCTGATCGTGCGCGTATCCCAGCCGCGCACCGTTTCCGACACCAGCCGGACGATGCCGTCGCCGTAATCGGCCGCGATCCCCACCACCGCGCGCCGGGTGAAGCGGTTGATGCGCCGCGCCAGGGCGGGCTGGTCGCGCAGCGTTTCGCCGATCTGGCGGAGCACCTGCCCGAGCGGCCCGGCCATCGCCCGCTCCGGATCGCGCGCGATGCGGAGCAGCCCCGCGCGCGCCGCCTCCCACAAGCCCTCCAGCCAGCCCTGCATGGCGGGATTGGCGATCAGCTCCTCCTTGGCGGCCTCGACGCGCGCGCGAAGCGCCGGGTCGTGCTGGAGGGCCTGGACGATGCGGTCGAGCGATTCCTCGGCGCGCAGGCGTACCGGGTGCTCGCGGTCGTCGACCATCTCGCCCAGCAGCTTGTCGAGGCCGTCGATCAGCTTGTTGGCGACCGTCTCGTCGAGCCCGGTCCAGCGCAGGAGACTGCCCGCCCGGTCCTTCACCATCTGGCGGATCAGCCCTTCGTTCTCGGCCAGCGTGCGCGCGGCCCAGCGCAGCGCGCCGTCGATCAGCGGCTGGTGCCGCCCTTCGCGCATCGCGGCGGCGAGCAGTTGCCCGGCGAGCGGGGCCGCTTGCGTCTCGCGCAGGCGGGCGCCGATCGCGCCCTTGACCATGCCGCCCATGCGGGCGGGGTCGAGCCCTTCCAGCGCCTGCGCCACGAGCCGCGACGCGCCCTGGCGGAAGCGGCCCCCCGCCCCTTCGGGCGGGTCGGTCAGCCAGTGCGCGATCGCGCCGGCGACATCCAGGCGCTTCATCCGCCGAGCGATCACGCCCGGGATCAGGAAGTTGGTGCGCAGGAACACGGCCAGCGTGTCGCCGATCCGCTCCTTGTTGTTGGGCACGATCGCGGTGTGGGGGATCGGGATGCCCAGCGGATGCCGGAACAGCGCGGTGACCGCGAACCAGTCGGCCAGGCCGCCGACCATCGCCGCTTCCGCGAACGCGCGCACGAAGCCCCAGGCGGGCGCCGCGCCGGGATCGGCCCCGATCAGCGCGCGGCTCCCGAGGAACAGCGCGGCCATGACGACGAGCAGCCCGGTCGCGACCAGCCGCATCCGCTTGAGCGCCGCCGGGGCGGGCTCGGCGGCGGCTCGCGTGACGGGCTGGTGCTTCATGGGTGAGGCAATGCGTGGACGCGTGGGAAGTTCACGCGCCGGGTTGGCGGGCGCGGGTCACTCCGCAGGTTGGACCTCGTCTTCGCCGTAGCCCAGTTTGCCCTGCGCCGGTGCCAGCCTACGGCCGCCCGGCCCGGCGATGCCGACCACTTCGCTGCCGTCGTCTCCGGGACGATAGGTGAGCAGGCGCCGCCCGAGCCGCGGGCCGACCCAGCGCTCGACGCCCACCGCAAGGCTGAATGTCGCGGGCACGATCAGGAGCGTGAGCAATGTCGACAGGATCAGCCCGCCGATAACGGTCAGGCCCATCGGCGCGTTGTTCGATCCGTCGCCCGACAGCGACAAAGCGGTCGGGATCATGCCCGCGACCATCGCCACGGTGGTCATCACGATCGGTTGGGCGCGCTTGTGCCCGGCGTCGATCACCGCCGTCAGCACGTCCACGCCCTTGTTCATCTCCTCCAGCGCGAAGTCGATCAGCAGGATCGAGTTCTTGGCGACGATGCC
>CAXTFF010000160.1:0-5242 GCA_964243325.1 uncultured Sphingomonas sp. | reverse complement strand
ACCGAGACGCTGATCGGCCGCGTGCTCGGCAAGTTCGGGGTCAAGTGGCTCGATTTCCCGGCGGGCGCGACGCGCGAGGAGATCGACCGGGTGATGACGGAGGCCGCCACCGGCGACGTCGCGCTCATCTATCTCGAATCGCCCGCCAACCCGACCAACGCGCTGGTCGATGTCGAGGCGGTCGCCGCCAGCCGCGACGCCGTCTTCGCCGGCCGGGACAAGCCCCCGATCGCGATCGACAACACCTTCCTGGGGCCGCTCTGGCACCAGCCGCTCAAGCACGGGGCGGACATGGTGATCTACTCGCTGACCAAATATGCCGGCGGTCATTCGGACCTCGTCGCGGGCGGGCTGCTCGGCTCCAAGGAACAGATCAACGTGGTGCGCTCGATGCGCAACACCATCGGGACGATCACCGACCCCAACACCGCTTGGATGCTCCTCCGCTCGCTGGAGACGCTCGAGCTCCGCATGACCCGCGCGGGCGAGAACGCGGCCAAGGTCTGCGCGTACCTGCGCGACCATCCCAAGGTCGAACGCGTCGGCTATCTCGGCTTCCTGGAGGACACCGTGGGCGACGAGCGCCAGGCCGACATCTACCGCCGCCACTGCACCGGCGGCGGCTCCACCTTCTCGCTCTATCTGAAGGGCGGCGAGCGCGAGGCGTTCGCGTTCCTCGACGCGCTCAAGATCGCCAAGCTCGCCGTCTCGCTCGGCGGCACGGAGACGCTGGCCTCGCACCCGGCGGGCATGACGCACCTCTCGGTCCCCGACGCGCGCAAGCAGGCGCTGGGCATCACCGACAATCTGGTCCGCATCTCGATCGGGGTGGAGGACGCCGACGACCTGATCGCCGACTGCGAACAGGCGCTGGCGAGTGTCTGACCTGCTCCCCTCCCTGGATAGGGAGGGGTCGGGGGTGGGTGGACGTCCGGACCTCTCGACGCTCCGGCCGCGATCCGTTCCCGATCAAATGGCAGGTCGTCCACCCACCCCCAGCCCCTCCCTATCCAGGGAGGGGAGGAAGTGACCGACTTCTACGACGCGATCGTCCTCGGCGCGGGCGGGGCGGGGCTGATGTGCGCCGCCGTCGCCGGCCAGCGGGGACGGCGCGTGCTCGTGGTCGACCATGCCGACGCGCCGGGCAGGAAGATTCTGATCTCGGGCGGCGGGCGCTGCAACTTCACCAACCTGGGCGCGGCCCCGGACCGCTACCTGTCGAACAATCCCCATTTCGCCAAATCGGCGCTCGGCCGCTACACCGCGACCGACTTCCTGGAGATGGTGGAACGGCACCGCATCGCCTGGCACGAAAAGACGCTGGGCCAGCTCTTTTGCGACGGCTCCGCCCGCCAGATCGTGGCGATGCTGCTGGACGAATGCGACGCGGGCGACGTCACGGTCCGCCTCCACTCGCCCGTCCGCGACGTGGCCCATGTCGACGGCCGGTACACCGTCGCGCACGGCGACCGCGTCGCCAGCGCCCCCAGGCTGGTCATCGCCACCGGCGGTCCGTCCATCCCCAAACTCGGCGCGACCGGCTTCGCCTACGACCTCGCCCGCCGGTTCGGCCTGAAGGTCGTCGAACCCCGCCCCGCGCTCGTCCCCCTCACCCTGCCCGGCGACGAGGCGCTGTTCCGGGACCTGGCGGGCGTCGCCGCTCCCGTCGTCGCCCGCTGCGGCGCCGCCGCCTTCGCCGAAGCCGCCCTGTTCACCCACAAGGGGCTGTCCGGCCCCGCCATCCTCCAGGTCTCCTCCTATTGGCGGCATGGGCAGGAGATCGCGATCGACTTCCTTCCGGGTCGGCGACCCGGCTGGCTTCTGGCCGCCAAACGCGCCCGCCCCCGCGCGACGCTCAAATCGGTCCTGCCGCTGCCCGACCGCCTCGCCGCCGCGCTCGCCGATCGCACCGGCCTGGACGGCGAACTCGGCCGGCGTACCGATGCCGCGCTCATGGAAGCGGAGCGGCGGATCGCCGACTGGCGGCTGCGCCCGAACGGCTCGGAGGGGATGGCCAAGGCGGAGGTGACGGTCGGCGGCATCGCCACCGACGCCCTCTCGTCCAAGACGATGGAGGCGCGCTCGGTGCCCGGCCTCCACGCGATCGGCGAGGCGGTGGACGTCACCGGATGGCTCGGCGGCTACAACTTCCAATGGGCGTGGGCCAGCGGCTGGGCCGCCGCGCAGGCGCTCTAGGGCCCGTGGTCGGCCGCGGGCTTGGCGGCCTCGGTCCCGGCGCGGCCGCGTTCGATGATGGCTTCCACCGCCATGTCGCCCAGCCGCCGCGCGGTCTCCAGCGCCGCCTCGGGCGTGAAGCCGGTGCTGCCCCCGTCGGGGCAGTCGACCACGACCTCCCCGGCCTCGACCTTGACGTTGGCCGCTTCGCTGAAATGCTTGTCCACTCGCCGGCGCTCCTCGCACGGTTCGGTCCGGCCCGTCCCGGCCCAGTCCGATTGCCTTACATCAACGGATCGGGCGCAACCACCTGGTTTCGGCGCGGCCCGGCTCACTCCGTCGCGGGCACCGCCGGCTTGGCGCCGGGCACCTCGGGCGTGACGGGCACCAGCTCGTACACGTCCAGCAACGCCCCTTGCCCCGCCCGCGTCAGCACGAGCCGCCAGCGGAACGGCGACACCCGCTCGACCACGCCCGTCACGTCGCGCGCCGGATCGTCGCCGTAACGGCCCGGTCCCGTGGTCCCAAGGAACACCTCGCGCTTGGGAGTGTCCTCGTACAGCCAGCCCCGGGGCAGGTTCCCGCCCGTCTGCTTGGTGAAGGACAACCCGCCTCCGCTGGTCTCGACATAGCAGAAATCGGGCGGAAAGGTCGCGAGCCCGGCCCGGCCTCCGAAACGGACGAGGCGACAGTGGTAGGGTCCCGGCGGCGGCGTCGGCAGGTCGAGCGCGATCGCTGGGTCGACCAGCGGACCTTCGGCCGCTAGCTTCTTGGATGCCCGCCTGGGCACCGAAGCCCGGGCGCGTCGCCACTGGTCGGGCAATGCCGCCAGCTTGGCGCGGTCGGCGGAGGTGACAGTCCGCTCCCACTCCTTGGGCTCGGCCACCTGGACGACCGGCTCGATCTCCACCACGGCCAGCGGCCGCGTGGCGCACCCGCCGGCGACGATCGGCGACAGGACGAGCGCGAACACGGCTCGGCGCATGGTGGAAGACTCCCGACCTTCGGCGATGCGACGATGAACGACCCGCCGCGTTAACAATCGTTAAAAGTCACTGGTTAACGAAACGTAAACGCCTCGCCCACGCACTCCGACGCAGCGCTCAGCCGTCGCCCAGGCGTTCGATATCCGCGCCGACCGCCTGCAGCTTCTCCTCCAGCCGCTCATAGCCGCGGTCCAGGTGGTAGATGCGCGACACCTGCGTCTCGCCCTCGGCGACCAGCCCGGCCAAGATCAGGCTCATGGACGCGCGCAGGTCGGTCGCCATCACCGGCGCGCCGACCAGCCGGTCCACCCCGCGCACCACCGCCGTCCGCCCGCGCACCTGGATGTCGGCTCCCATGCGGGCGAGTTCGGGGACGTGCATGTAGCGATTCTCGAAGATCGTCTCCTCCAGCACGCTCGCGCCGTCCGCCATGCACAGCATCGCCATGAATTGCGCCTGCATGTCGGTGGCGAAACCGGGATAAGGCGCGGTCGACAGCTCCAACGGGCGCAATCGCCCGTCGCTGCGGATGCGGACGGTGTCGCGATGCTCGTCGATCGTCACTCCCGCCTCGGCCAGCGCTGACAGGGTGGCGCGCATCGCGTCCGCGTCCGCGCCGACCAGCGTCAGGTCGCCGCCGGTGATCGCGGCGGCGCAGGCGTACGATCCCGCCTCGATCCGGTCGGGCATGACGGCGTAGGTCGCGCCGTGCAGCCGGTCGACGCCCTCGATCTCCAGCCGCTCGGTGCCGATCCCCTCGATCCGCGCGCCCATCGCGATCAGGCAACGGCACAGGTCGACGATCTCGGGCTCGCGCGCGGCGTTCTCGATGACGCTGGAGCCGCGCGCGGTCGCGGCGGCCATGACGACGTTCTCCGTCGCGCCGACCGACACGACGGGAAAGCGGTAGCGCCCACCGGTCAGCCGTCCTCCCGGCGCGCGCGCGCTGACATAGCCCCCTTCCGTCTCCAGCTCCGCGCCGATCGCCTCCAACGCCTTGAGGTGAAGGTCGATCGGCCGGTTGCCGATCGCGCATCCGCCCGGCAGCGACACGCGCGCCCGTCCCTCGCGCGCGAGCGTGGGACCCAGCACCAGGATCGACGCGCGCATCTTGCGGACGATGTCGTAGGGCGCCTCGGTCGAGGTGAGCCGTCCCGCGCGGATGGTCATCACCCGGCCGAAATCCTCCGGCCGCGTCCCCTCGATCTTGGTCGACGCGCCGAGCTGGTTGAGCAGGTGCCCGAAACCGTCGATGTCCGCCAGGCGCGGCAGGTTGCGCAAGGTCAGCGGCTCGTCGGTCAGGAGCGCGCAGGGCATGAGCGTCAGCGCGGCGTTCTTCGCGCCGGAGATGGGCAGGCGGCCTTCCAGTCGGCGGCCGCCGCGGATGATGATGCGATCCATCACCGATCCCTATCGCGCGCATCGCCGCGCGCAAGCGCAACGAAGCCGGCCCCGGTCGGCCGCGACCCGCGCGTCTTCCTAGATGTTCGGAATGTCGGCCAGCATCGAAGCGGCGATCGCCAGCGTCGTGACGATCGTCGGCCAGGCGTTGCGCACGACCTCGCGGGGAGGAAGCACCGCACCCGCCACGTCGTTCAGCAGATCGTTGCGTACCAACCACCTGCGGCCTAGCCTTCGGCGCAAGCGGTTCTGCGGTTCCGGCGCGGGCGGCGATACGAACAGCAGCCGCGCGACCACCGTCCATGCCGCCAGCAGCGCGACCATGCCGGTGGCATAGCGCCCGCCCGCGGGTGCTATCAGCACCGCCCCCAAGCCGGCGGCGAGCATGGGAAAGACGACGCCGTCGAGCTTATCGAACCATCGCTCGGCGATATGCCTGCGGTACATTCCGCATCCTACTATCCGACCATATCATATGACTGGGCGACGTGCCGGATCACGCCTTCTCCAGCGTGCATTGCAGCGGATGCTGGTTCTGGCGGGCGAAGTCCATGACCTGGCTGACCTTCGTCTCGGCGACCTCGTAGGAGAAGACGCCGCATACGCCCACACCTTTCTGATGCACATGCAGCATCACGCGGGTCGCGGCCTCCATGTCCATGCGGAAGAAGCGCTGGAGG
>CAXTFF010000159.1:0-5251 GCA_964243325.1 uncultured Sphingomonas sp. | reverse complement strand
ACTCGACAGCAACGCCTGGCCCGAAACGCCCGACGACGTCCAGTAGCTGCTGCCGTTCTGGCGCAGCCCCTCGGGGGTGGTGAAGCCCGCGATCGCCACCTTGCCCAGCGGCACGGTCGACCCGTCGTCGAAGGTCGCGGAGATCAGCCCCGCCTTGTCGACGACCACGCTGGTGAACTCGCCCACCGTCGCGCCGTCCTGGCTGCGCGCGGCGACCGCGAAGGCGGCGGGGCTCTGCGTCGAGCCCAGATAGTCGAGCGACAAGGGCTGCGCGGTCGCCGAGCCCTTGGGCGTGAACGGATCGAACGCGGTCGGACCGGCGGGCGCGGCCAGCGCGCCGTTCGCACCGAATTGGAGCTGCACGGGCACCGTCGATCCGCCGACCGTCAGCTGCTTGTCGCCCACGAAGCTGTGGACCGACCAGGTGCTCGCCCCGTCGGTGCGGCCCGAATCGTCGTTCCGGACGTAATAGTTGGTCAGCGTCATCGCCTCGCCGCCCGCGTCGTAGATCGTCGTGTTGGTCGAATTGTTGTAGGTCGCGGCGTTGGCGCGGTTGAACGCGGTCGTCGGCACGGCGGCCGACTCCGACAGGTTCACGCCCAGCGCCACGCCGCTCGTCGCGATCGGCACGCCGTTCACCTCGGGAATGCGCACCGCGGTCAGCCCGTCCGCGCCCGTCGCGGTGACGGTGCCGTTCGCATCGACGGGATAGGCCTGCAGATAGGACCCTTGCGCGTCCACGATGAAACGGCTGGTGTCGACGGAGAACGCGCCGTTGCGCGTATAGGCGAGCGCCCCCGTCACCGACCCCGTCTTCACCGCGAAGAAGCCGTCGCCCGACACGGCGAGGTCGAGCGCCTTCGATGTAGAGGTCAGGTTGCCCTGGCTGAACTGCTGGCGGTTGGCCTTCACCACCACGCCCGACCCGGTCATCTTCCTGGGATCGGTCGACAGGTTCGACGCGATCACGTCGGCGAAGTCGGTGCGCGACTTCTTGAAGCCGCTGGTCGCGACGTTGGCGAGGTTGTGCGAGATGGTGGACATCTCGGACTGCGAGGCCTGGAGGCCGGAGAGCGACGTGTAGAAGGACATGGGGTTACTCCTGGGAGATGACGTCTTTTGGGGTGGATCAGCCGACCTTGCGGACGGCGCTGACGGGAACGGGGCCCAGCCCCGCGAGATCGAGGACGGGCGCGCCGGCGTTCACCGAAACGGTGCGGACGGGTGCCCAGACGAGCGTACGCGCGTCGATGTCGCCGTCCGCGCCAGCGGCTTGCGCGGAGACGGTGAACGGCCCCGCGCCGGCGTCGCCCGCGTCGGTCTTGCCGTCCCAGTCGAAGGTGACGGTGCCGGCGGCCTGCTTGCCGAGCTGGATCGTCTTGAGCGTCCGGCCGTCGGCGCTGGAGATCGTTACGACCGCGTCGGTCGCCGCGCCGCCCAGCTCGACCGCGCCCTCGATGCCGCCGGTGCTCCGGGCGTAGGCGGTCGACCCTTCGGTCAACACGCTGCGCCCGACATAGCCCAGCGCCTCCGCGCCCGTGCCGCCCAGCTTGTCGGCGATCGACTTCAAGGTCGTGCCCATCTCGCTGATCCCCGCCAGCGACGAGAACTGCGCCATCTGCGCGACCATCTGGGTGTTGTCGACGGGCTCGAACGGGTCCTGGTTCTTCAGCTGCGCCGTCAGCAGCTTCAGGAAATCGTTCTGCCCCAGCGTCTGGCTGCCCGCGGGCTTGACCACGGGTCCGGTCGCAGGCGTTCCGATGCCGAGCGCGCGGACGGTCGCGTCGAAGGATGTCGCCATGCTCAGCGTCCCAGCTTGAGGGTGTCGATGATGAGCGACTTGGCGGTCTGCATCACCTCGACGTTGTTCTGGTACGACCGCGCGGTCTCCATCATGTCGACCAACTCGCGCGTCTCGTCGACGGCGGCGTCGAACACGTTGCCGTCCTTGTCGGCGAGCGGGTTGGACGGATCGTACCGCTTGGTCGGGGCTTCCCCCGCCGTCGCGATCCGCTCCACATCGACCGTGGCGAGCCCCGACGCGTCGTCGTAGCTGGTGCGGAACACCGGCTTCATCGTCCGGTAGGCGGTCGCCTCGCTTCCCGAAATGCCCCCGGCGTTGGCCAGGTTGGACGCGGTGGTGTTCATCCGCACGAGCTGCGCCGACATGGCGCGCCCCGCGACCTGGAATATCGAGATCGGCCGGTCCACGTTCATTCTCCCCTGAGCGCGCGGGTGAGCGTCGAGATGCGCCCGTTCAGGAACGCCAGCGTCGTCTGGTACTGCACCGCGTTCTCGGCGAACGCGGTCTGCTCGGCCGACAGCTCCACCGTGTTGCCGTCCATCGAAGGCTGGGTCGGCACGCGGTAGCGCACCGCGTCGCCCATGTCGGCGCGCCCTTCCATGCTCGACAGGGCGGCCTGGAAGTCGACGTCGCGCGCCTTGAAGTTGGGCGTGGACGCGTTGGCGATGTTCGACGCCAGCACGCCCATGCGCTGCGATCGCACCCTCAGCGCGGCGCCGTGCACCCCGAACAATCCATCGCCCGCCATCGCCGGCCTCCCGATGCGCTCCATTGCGCGAGAGGGTTCTCGCAACGGTCGTGCCAAACGGGATCGCGGGGTGCGACGGCCGGTATGGCGGCGCGGAACCGGCAAGCCGTTGCCGGATGAGCGGCAGCTTGCCGGAAGGTCGTCGACATCGATGCGCGGCCGGCCGCAACGCCGTCGTTCCCTCCCCGGCGAAGGCCGGGGCCCAGACGTGGTGCGGAACGCGGTCCACGCCCGGTGGAGTCGGCGCATCCGAGGCCCGGCCTTCGCCGGGGAAGCGGGGGATCGCTCGGCCGGGTCCCGCATCATCGATGTGTTTGGCCCACTCCTTGCAACTCCACCCCCGATGCCCGCGCTCGCCCCCTTCCTCGACCCCGCCGCGCTCGCGCTGGTCCTCGGCGGCACCGCGCTCGCGACCGCGCTCCGCACGCCCGCGGCCACGCTGCGCCGCGCGCTCGCCGCGCTGCCCGCTCTCGCCCGCAGGCCCTTCGCCGCCGACCCGCTCCTCGCCCGCATCGCCGCGCAAGGCCGCATCGCTCGCCGCCAAGGCGTCCTCGCGCTCGACCGCTCCGTCGTCGACGACCCCGACGTCGCCGGCGCGCTCGCCGCGATCGTCGACGGCGCGGACGCCGACGCCGTGACGCGGCTCATGGCCGACCGCCGCCGCGCCCGCGTCGAACGCCACCTCGCCGCCGCCGACGCCTGGGCGCAGGCCGCCGAGGCCGCGCCCGCGATGGGGATGATCGGAACGCTGATCGGCCTGGCGCGCACGTTCCAGGCGATGGACGACCCCGCCGCGATCGGCGGCGCGATGGCGGTCGCGCTGCTCGCCACGCTCTACGGCGCGCTGCTCGCCAACCTCCTGGCGGGACCCATCGCCGCCCGCCTGCGCGCCGCCGCGCGGATCGAGGCGTTCGAGCGCGCCCGGCTCGACGGGCCCCTGGCCGCGCTCGCCGCGCGCGAAGCCCCCGCCCGCGCGCTGGCGGGCGCGGCGTGACCGGCTGGCCCGACACGCCCGCGCCGCGCCCGTCATGGCTGGTGACGCTCGCCGACCTGGCGCTGCTCCTGCTCGGCTTCGTCATCCTCATCCAGGCGACCGCCGCGCCGGACCGGCGCGCGCTGGCGCGGGGTGTGCGCGAGGCGTTCGGCGCGCGGACCGTTCCGCCCATCCCGCTCGCGGCGACCGCCGCGCGCTTCGCACCCGGTTCGGCCGCGCTCGCCGATCCGCGCGCCCTGGCCGCCTGGGCGATCGATGCCGCGCGCGACCCGCGCGTGGCGATCACCGTCACCGGCGCGACTGACGGCACCCCCGCCGATGTCGACGGCGCGACCGGCAGCGGCGCCCTGCTCGCCGCCGATCGCGCCCGCGCCGTCGCCGCGCTGCTCGCGCCCGTCGTCGGCTCCGGACGCCTGGCGCTCGCCACCGATCCCCTGGCCCGCGGCCGCACCGCGACCGCCACGCTCGCCTTCGTCGGCGAGCGGCCCTGATGGAGTCGTCCATGTTCCGCGCCCTGCCGCTCCTCCTGCTCGCCGCGCCGCCCTTGTCGGCGGAGGCGTCGGCCGCGACGTTCCAGAGCACCGCCGCGCTCGACCGCGCCGTCGCGGGTTTCACCACCCACGCGACGGGCGAGGAGGGCGGCGCGCGCGCGCCCGTCGACCCGCGCCTGAAGCTTGGCCCGTGTCCCACGGTCGCCCTGTCCTGGCGCACCCCCGCGCAGGACGCGGTGGTGGTCGCCTGCTCGGGCCCCGACTGGCGCATCTTCGTCCCCGTCAAGCGATCCGCGCCGGTGGCCGGAGCCGCGGCGACCCCGGCCGCCGCCCGCATGGCGCCCCCCGCCCGCGCGCAAGCCGTCATCCGCCGCGGCGACCCGGTCGTCATCGAAGCCGGCTCCCCCGGCTTTTCCATCGCCCGCGAAGGCGTCGCGGCGTCCGACGCCGCCCCCGGCGCGCGCTTCCTCGTCCGCGTCGAGGGCGCGCGCGCCCCCGTCCAGGCGGTCGCGGTCGAGCCGGGCCGCGCCACCCTGCCGGGCTGGTCCGCCCGGTGACCGGTCCGGCGCGGCCGGACCGGCACGATCCGTCCGCGTGAGCGGATCGAAAGACGCGGGGCTAAAGTTTGCCGCCGTCCTGCCGTTTCCCCATCCGTCAGCGTCGAACCGGAGGAGGCGGACATGGTGGACCAAGTGGGCGCGAAGCCCTTCACTGTCGGGGGGAGCATCGGTCGGATCGACCGCGCGCCCGCGCCCCGCGCGATCGGAACGGTCAGGTTCCCGGCGCCCCAGGCCCCGGCGCCCTCCCCGCGCCAGGTCGCCCGCGAGCTGGCCAGCGCCCCGCCGGTGGACGCCGACCGCGTGTCGCGCATCCGCCAGGCGATCGCGGACGGCACGTTTCCCATTTCGCCCGCGACGATCGCCGACCGGCTGCTCGCGTTCAAGATGAACTGGAACGGCAATGAACAGGCGTGACGCCCTGCTGCACGTGATCGACGCGCTCCACGACGAGATCGCCGCGCTCAAGAACAACGACGTCGGCGCGCTCGAACGCGCCACCGCCACCAAGCTGGCGGGGCTGGAGACGATCGCCGCCGCCGGCACCGGCCCCGCCGGTTCCGACCTGCGCGAGCTGGCCGACGAGGCGCATCGCCTGAACGAGACCTGCCGCATCTACGTCAACCTGATGGCGGCAAATGTCCGCCGCCGCCTGCA
>CAXTFF010000158.1:0-5263 GCA_964243325.1 uncultured Sphingomonas sp. | reverse complement strand
ACGGGCTGGAACTCGCGCGCGCGGCCGAGGCGGCGGGCGTGCCGCTCCGGTTCGAGGCGGCGGTCGCGGGCGGGGTGCCGGTGGTCAAGGGCTTGCGCGAGGGCGCGGCCGCGAACCGGATCGGACAGGTCTACGGCGTGCTCAACGGCACCTGCAACTTCATACTCTCGCGGATGGAGGACGAGGGGCTCGGCTTCGACGAGGTGCTGGGCCAGGCGCAGGCGATGGGATTCGCGGAAGCCGACCCGGGTTTCGATATCGACGGGGTGGATGCGGGGCACAAGCTGGCGATCCTGGCGTCGCTCGCCTTCGGGACCGAGCCCGCCTTCGGCGACGTGGCGCTGGAGGGCGTCCGGCACGTGCTGGCGGCCGACATCGCCGAGGCGGCGGCGCTGGGATACCGGGTGCGGCTGCTGGGGCTGGCGGAGGCGGGAGCGGACGGGCTGTTCCAGCGCGTCCATCCGTACCTCGTTCCCGTCGCGCATCCGCTCGCGCACGTGACCGGCGCGACCAACGCGGTGGTGGCGGAGGGCGATTTCGCCGGGCGGCTGCTGTTCCAGGGTCCGGGCGCGGGGGCCGGGCCGACCGCGAGCGCGGTGGTGGCCGACCTGATCGACATCGCGCGGGGCGTGACCGGACCGCCGCTGTCGATGCCGTCGGACCTCCTGACGCGCCCCGTCCGGGCGGAGTCGGGCGAGCGGCGCGGGCGCGCGTATCTGCGCTTCACCGTCGCCGACCGGGTCGGGGTGCTCGCCGAGATCGCGGCGGCGATGGCGGGTGCGGGCGTGTCGATCGAAAGCCTGATCCAGCGCGGCGTCCAGCCGGACGGCAGCGTGCTGGTGGCGATCGTCACCCATGCGGGGCCGGAGCGGTGCGTGGCGCAGGCGCTGGAGCGGCTGCGCGGATCGCGGAGCGTGGCCGGGCGGCCGATGCTGATGCACATGCTGGACTGACGCGGGCGTCAGTCCATCGGGATCGGTACGCGTTTCGACTTGTCGGGCCTGGGCTTGGCCGCGTCCTTCACCAGCCCGACGAGCCCGCCGACGATGGCGGACACGATCGGCGCGCCGAAGCCGACTTGGCAGCCGCCCTGAAGCGCCGCGCAAGGAGTCGCGTCCGCGGCCAGCGCGGTGCGGGCGCTCAGGTGCGGGTTGGAGGCGACGGGGCCGACGGGCACGCGCTCGTCGGGGAGCGGCAGGCGTTGGCTGGCGGCGCCGTTCGCGCCGCATACCAGCACGTCGCCCCGCGCGTCGGCGCGAGCCTGCGCGCCGGGTCCGCAAAGGTCCTCGACCAGGATCGAGAACCGCTCGGGCGGAGGCGCGGGCTGCTGCGCCATGAGCAGCAGGGTCAGGAGCATCGGGCTTCTCCTTGCGCGCCATCCACCAAAAAGGCCGCCGCCCGGGATTCGAGCGACGGCCTGTTCATGTCCCGGGTTCCCGCGTCAGCCGCGCAGGCGGACCGCGGTGAACAGCCCGGCGCGCTGCCGCTGGACGTAGAGCAGCACTTGTTCGCGGCCGCCGGTGCGCGCGGCGGCGACGGCCGCGTTGAGCTCGGCGGCGGTGCGGACCGGCCGGCGGTTGACCGACACGATCACGTCGCCGCGCCGTACCTTCTGCGCGGCGTCGCTCGACGGGTCGACGCCGGCGACGGCCACGCCGGTGACGGTCGAATCGACCCCGATCGACCGCGCGATCTGCGGGGTCAGGGGCACGACGTTCAACCCGAGCGGGTTGGCTGCGGGCGCGCTCTGGACGGGACCGTCCTCCTCGGGCAGCCCGTCGGTACCCGGACCGCCGTTGAGCGCGGCTATCTGCTCTTGCGACGGGCGGGTGCCCGCGGTCGCGTTGATCGTCAGCGGGCGGCCGTCGCGGATCACGTCCAGGCGGACGGCCGCGCCCGGGGGGGCGGCGGCGACCAGGTAGCTGAGCGTCTGGTCGGGCGACACGTCGCGCCCGTTGACGCGGGTGACGACGTCGCCCGCGCGCAGGCCCGCACGCTGCGCGGCCTCGCCCGGCTCGACGCGACTGATCAGTTCGCCCCGGTCCTTAGGGAGGCCGAGCGCGGACGCGATATCGTCGTCGAGCGGCTGGATGCCGACGCCCAGATAACCGCGGCGGACGGCCGCGCCCTTCATTAGCGTGTCGATGATCGGCTTGGCCTCTTCCGCCGGAATGGCGAAGCCGATGCCGATATTGCCGCCCGACTGCGAGAAGATCTGGCTGTTGATGCCGATCACGTTGCCGTTCAGGTCGAACATCGGGCCGCCCGAGTTGCCCTGGTTGATCGCCGCGTCGGTCTGGATGAACCGCTCGCGCCCGCCGCCCTCGGTCACGCGGTGGACCGCCGAGACGATGCCCGCGGTGACGGTGCCGCCCAGGCCGAACGGGTTGCCGATCGCGACCACCCAGTCGCCGACGCGGGTGCGCGCCGAGTCGCCGAAGCGGACGAAGGGGAGGCCCGTCGCGTTGATCTTGAGCAGCGCCAGGTCGGACTCGGCGTCCCGCCCGACGACGCGCGCGGTGTATTCCTTGCGGTCGGGGAGGATGACCGTGATCGAATCGACGTTCGCGCCGCGCGCGCCGGGCGCGATCACGTGGTTGTTGGTGACGACGTATCCATCGGCCGAGATGATGAAACCCGAGCCGAGCGACGCGCCCTGGCGCCGCTGCGGCTGCGCGCCGCCGCCCTGGCCGCCGCCGAATTGGCCGAACAGCTCGGCGAACGGCGTGCCCTGGAACGGGTTGGCCTGCTGCGCGACCTGGATCGTCTGCTTGGTGGAGATGTTGACGACCGCTGGCTGGAGCCGGGCGACCATGTCGGCGAAGCTCATCGGCGCGCCGGCCTTGGGCGCGGCCGACTGGATCATCCCCGGCTCGTTCTGCGCGGTCTGTCCGGCGAAATTCTGGGCCGTGGAGGGGTTCAGCGCGACGGTGGCGGTCGCGCCGCCGAGAAGCAGGGCGCCGGTGACGGCATAGGCAAAACGCACGGTGGGGATGGTCCTCTCGATCGAACGTCCGGTGGATGGGCGCGATTGTGACCGCGTCATGCTGAACGCCGTTTGAATGTGAACGGAAATGTCAGGCGGCGGACGCTCCGTTTCAAGTGGCCTCTCCCCGCCTCAACGCCTGCCCTGGAAGTTCCGGAGATAGTCGTTGTTGGGCGACAGGATCACCGACGTCGACCCGCCCGGCTCCGGCCCGCCGTCCGCGCCGAAGGTACGGCGGTAGCTCTGCATCGCGCGGTAGAAATCGTAGGCGCCCGCGTCCTTGTTGAACGCCTCGGCATAGATGCGCGCGGCGTTGGCGTCGGCCTCCGCGCGGACGATCTGCGCCTGCTTTTGCCCCTGCGCGCGGATGGTCGCGGCCTGCTGCTGGCGAGCGGTCCGCATGCGTTGGAGCGTCGAGTCGAGCGGCGAGCCGCTCGGCAGGTCGGCGTGCTTGATGCGGACGTCGACGATCTGGACGCCGTACTGGCGCGCGACGCGGTCGAGCTCGCGCTGGATGTTGTTCATCACCCCCTCGCGCTCGTTGCCGAGCAGCACGGCGAAGGGCCGCCTGCCGAGCTCGTTCCTGATCGCGTTGCCGAGCAGCGGGCGCAGCGCGTCCGTGACGCCCGTCTCCGACCGCGCGGTGTTGACCATCAGCAGCGGGTCGACGACGCGGAAGCGCGCGAACGCGTCGACCTGCAGCCGGAGCTGGTCGGACGACAGCACCTGCTGGTCGTCCTGCTCGACGTTCAGCACGCGCTTGTCCACCCATACCAGCCGGTCGAAGAACGGTATGCGCGCGATAAGCCCCGACCCCGTCCTCCCGAACCGCTCGCCCGGCTGGTACTCGTTGATCGTGCGGACCGGTTCCTGAAGGCGGAGGACGACCGCCTGCTTGGTCTCGGGGACGACGGCGAAGGTCGCGGCCGCCAGGATCACGGCCAGGAGCGCGAGGATGCCGAGGACGACCGGATTGCGGAGGAGGGCGGGGTTCACTGGCCCGCTCCCGGCTGCGCCGCGGCCGTCGGGGCGTTGGGCACCTCGCGCGCGGCCACCGGCGGCTCGACGGCGCGGCGACCGCGGTCGAGCGGCAGGTAGGGCGTCACGCCGCCGGGAGTCTCGACGATCGTCTTGTCGGTTTTGGCGAGCACGGCCTCCATGGTCTCGTAATACATGCGGCGGCGCGTGACCTCGGGAGCGAGGATGTACTGGGCGTAGTATGCGTTGAACGACGCCGCTTCGCCCTGCGCGAGCGCCAGCTTCTGCTGGGCGTAGGCCTGCGCCTGGTTGAGGACGGCCGAGGCGTCCTGCTGCGCGGCGGTGACGTCCTTGAACGCCTCGTTGACCTGCTCGGGCGGGTCGGCCTGCTTGACGGCGACGCCCTGGATGCGGATGCCCGACTTGTATTCGTCGAGCACGCGCTGCATCCGGTCGCGGACCTGCTGTTCGACGAGCGTGCGGCCGGGGCCGATCGCCTGGTCGAGCGTGACGTTGGCCACCGCCTCGCGCACCGCGCTCTCGGCGGTGGCGCGCACGGTCGCGGTCGGGTCGGCCAGCTGGAAGATGTAGGACTCGGGATCGCCGATGTTCCAGCGGACGGAATAGGCAAGGTCGATCAGGTTCTGGTCGCCGGTCAGCACCAGGTTTTCGCCGCCGCCGTCGGGGAAGTTCTCCTCGCGGAACGCGGTCACGTCCACCTTCTCCACCGCCGAGAACGGCGCGGGCAGCGTCAGGCGGATGCCCGGCTCCAGCGTTCCGGCGTATTGGCCGAAGGTGGTCACCACCGCGCGCTGCTGCGGCGCGATGTTGTGGACGGAGGTGAACAGGATCCAGAGCAGCACGATGGCACCGCCGCCGATCAGCCACACCGCGCGCGGCGGGGGGCTGGGGAAGCCCGCGGGCAGGCCCGCGCCGCCCCCGCCGCTGCCCTGGCCGCGCGCCTTGCGGAGGAACTCGTCGAGCGCGGTCGGTTTCTGCGGACCCTTGCGGCCGCCGGGCGGCACCGCCCAAGGATTGCGCGGGGGCGTAGGCGTACCACCGCCGCCCGAGCCGCCGTCGCCCCAGGGATTTGCGTTCAAGATGGTCGGGCGGCCGAACCAGCCCCGGATGCTCGTCATGAAAGCTTTATAAGGACGGGTCCGTATGAAAAACAGTGGCGCGCGCCCGGTTCGGTCCTAAGTCGCGGGGCGTGGGTGACATCGATAGCATCAAGGCGGCGGTGGCGGCCGTGGCGGGGGCGCGGGCGACCGTGCGGCTGGACGGCGCGCGGGTCGGCGT
>CAXTFF010000157.1:0-5278 GCA_964243325.1 uncultured Sphingomonas sp. | reverse complement strand
TTGGCGATCAGTTCGGACAGCACCATCGCCACCGTCTGCAGCGCCTCGATCTCGACATCGGCATAGGCTCTGGGATCGGCATGCTGGACCGCCAGCACGCCCACCGAGCGCTCGCGCCGGATGATCGGCACGCCCGCGAAGCTGTGGAACCGCTCCTCCCCCGTCTCGGGCCGATAGGCGAAGGCGGGATGCGACGCCGCCTCGTCGAGGTTCAGTATCTCCGAATTCCGGGCGATGGTGCCGACCAGCCCCTCGCCCATCGCCAGCTTGGTGACGTGGACCGCCTCCTCGCGCAGCCCGCGCGTCGCGAACAGTTCGAGCACTCCCTCCCGCAGCAGGTAGATCGAGCACACCTCGCTCGCGATCGCCTCGCCGATGATCTGGACGACCTGGTTGAGCTTCCCCTGCGCGGGCGTGCGCGCGGCCATGCAGTCGTGCAGGCGGGTGAGGATCTCACGGGCGGAGGCGGCGGCCGATAGGGGCATGGAGGAAGGCTAGCAGGTCGAGCGCGGGGCCGCCACCGGCCCCGGCGTCAGCGAGCCCGGCGAGCCGTCGCGATCCGCACGGGCGCGGCCAGCATCTGCCCGCGCATCGCGCCCTCCCCGGCGGTGGACGACGTGGGCGCGGCCAGGATGCGGCGCACGGTGTCCATCCCCTCCACCACCCGCCCGAAGGCGGCGAAGCCGAGGTCGTCGCCGGGCTGGCCCGTGCCCGCGTCGAGCGACGGAACCGGGCCCACCGTGATGAAGAAGTCCGCCCGCGCGGTGCCGGGCGCGGCCCGGGCGAGCGAGACCGTGCCGTCCTCGTGCTTGATGCCGGTCAGGCTCGTCGGCTCGTGCGCGACCGGCGGGAAGAACTTGGCCGCGTCGCGCACGCCGCCCTGGATCAACCCGCCCTCCGCGCCGAGCTTCATCGCGCGGTAGAAGAAGATCCCGTCCAGCCGCTTGGCGTCGAGGTAGCGCAGGAAGTTGGCGGTGGTCAGCGGCGCGCGCGCCCGGTCCAGCTCCAAGGTGACCGGCCCCTCGGCGGTGGCGAGGACGACGCGGACGATGTCGGCGGGCCGGGGCGCGGGCGCGACCGGGGACGGTGCGGCGGGGGCGGCTTGCGGAGCGGCGAGGCCCAGCATGGCGAAAAACAGAAGCATCGGATCACCTCGTCTCTAATCGAACAACCCGTCCTGGCTGCCCGCCGGCGGGTTCAGGCCCAGATGCTTCCACCCGCCGGCGTTCAGGCAGCGGCCGCGCGCGGTGCGGGCGATCAGGCCGAGCTGGATCAGGAACGGCTCGATCACCTCCTCGACGGTGTCGCGCGGCTCGGACAGGCCCGCCGCCAGCGTCTCCACGCCGACGGGGCCGCCCCGGTACACGTCGGCGATCATGGCGAGATAGCGCCGGTCCATCGCGTCGAGCCCCAGCCCGTCCACCTCCAGCCGGTTGAGCGCGGCGTCCGCGACGCGCGCGTCGACCGTCCCCGCCCCCGCCACGTCGGCGAAGTCGCGTACGCGCCTGAGCAGCCGCCCGGCGATGCGCGGGGTCCCCCGCGCGCGCCGGGCCACCTCCGCCGCGCCGTCGGGCGCGATGGCCAGGTCGAGCAGCCCGGCCGCGCGCGTCACCACGCGCGTCAACTCCTCCACCGAATAGAACTGCAGGCGCACGGGAATGCCGAACCGGTCGCGGAGCGGCGTGGTCAACAGCCCCTGCCGCGTGGTCGCGCCGACCAGGGTGAAGCGCGGCAGGTCGATGCGGACGGAGCGCGCCGACGGCCCCTCGCCGATCATCAGGTCGAGCGCCCGGTCCTCCATCGCCGGGTACAACACCTCCTCGACCGCGGGCGCGAGCCGGTGGATCTCGTCGATGAACAGGACGTCGCCGTCCTCCAGGTTGGTCAAGAGCGCGGCCAGGTCGCCCGACTTGGCGATCACGGGGCCGGAGGTGGCGCGGAACCCCACCCCCATCTCGCGCGCGACGATCTGGGCGAGCGTGGTCTTGCCGAGCCCCGGCGGCCCGAAGAACAGCACATGGTCGAGCGCGTCGCCCCGCGCGCGGGCCGCCTGGATGAACACGCGCAGATTCTCCCGCGCCGCCTTTTGCCCCACGAAATCGTCGAGCGATTTGGGACGGAGCGCGGCGTCGACGTCGTCGGGACGGCGCGCGGCGGTGAGCAGGCGATCGGCGTCGGTCACGGCGCGGCCGCCCTAACGGCGCGCGGCCCGGCGGTCGAGCGTTCCGAAACCGACGGTTCACACATTCCACGCCCGTTCGGCAATTCCGTTGCTCGTGCTTGTAATTTCATTGCGGAGCGGATCGACAGGCGGGGACGGGTGAGAACAGGCATCGGAGAACGATAGCGGAACAGGCGGTTGTAGGACAGAGCACCGCCCGGCCCTGCGCGGCCCGCCGAAATGAATCGGCCCGGTCCGGGAACGGCCGGGCGGGCGGCTGGTTGTCCCCCTCGCATCCGGCCCCCGATACCTGGGACGACGCGCGGATTGCCGGGGAGAAGATCATGCCGAAGCGTTTCGCAGCCACCGAGGGCGCGATCGAAAAGGGCCTGGAGAACGCCACGCCCGCATCCGGCGCCAAGCTGGCGCACGAGTGGGCCTCCGCGCTCGAGGGAACGGACGTGACGGGCGCCAAGGGCGTGCGCGGCGACCTGGAGAAGCTCGCCAAGGAGCTGGAGAAGGACGAGCCCAACCAGGCGACCGTCACCAAGCTGCTCGGCAAGCTGGGTCCCGCGACCGTCAAGCTCGCCGACAAGTGCGAGGACGAGAAGGTCGCCGAGAAGGTCCGCCACCTGGGCCAGGCGCTGCAGTCGAGCGGCACAGAGAGCGACGACGAGGATTGATCCCACCGCGTTCCGCGACCGCTCGGGCGGTCGCGGAACCGCTTGGGTGCTTTGGATCACTTCGGGCGCAGATCGCGGCCGATCTCCTGGGAACGGGAGCGTCCGCCGCCGGTTCGGGCTTGGCGATCACCGGCCCGAACCGGCGTCGGGGTCGCCCACCGCTAAGGAGACCCCAAATGGCACAGCCTTTCGCCGAGACCCAGGGCGCCGTCGAGAACGGCCTGCAGAATGTCGACCCGCAAGCCGGCGCGGGCATCGCGCGCCAGTGGGCGAGCGAGCTGCAGGGCGCGGGCGCGACCGAGCTGAGCGGCGACCTGGAGAGCCTGGCGACCGAGCTCGAGGCGGGATCGCCCGACACCGGCCGCATCTCCACGCTGCTCGGCAAGCTCGGCCCCGCGACCGTCGCGGCCGCCGACAGCTGCCAGGACCCCGCCGTCGGCCAGAAAGTCCGCGCGCTCGGCGAGGCGCTCGGCTCGGGCGTCTGATTCCGGGAACGCGTAAGCGGTCCCGAGCCGAGACGCGGGAAAGGGCGGCGCATCCCCGGGTGCGCCGCCCTTCTTCGTTTCGATTGCCGCCCTTCTTCGTTTCGATTGCCGCCCTTCTTCGTTTCGATCGCCGCCCTTCTTCGTTTCGATCGCCGCCCTTCTTCGTCTCGATCGTACGCCGATGCGGGCGGGTCGGCTTCCCGGCTAACGCGACGCCTTGCGCAGCGCCAGGCGCACCAGCGCGTCGAGCGTGACGCCCGCGCCCAGCTCCTCCTCGGCCTGCGCGACCGCGCTCGCCGCCTCGGCGGGGCGGAAGCCGAGGTTGAGCAGCGCCGACACCGCGTCCGCGCCCGCGCCCGTCGGCACGGCCTGGCCCGCGGCGGCGGGACCGAGCGCGACGCCGCCGATCCGGTCCTTCAGCTCGCGCACGATCCGCTCGGCCAGTTTGGGGCCGACCCCGTTCGCCCGCGCCACGGTGGCCTTATCCTGCGCGAGCACGGCGCGGCTGAGGTCGGCGGGCTCCAGCGCGGACAGGATGGCGAGCGCGACGCGCGCGCCCACGCCCTGCACGCCCGTCAGCAGGCGGAACCAGTCGCGCTCGGCCGCGTGCGCGAAGCCGACCAGCCGGATCGAGTCCTCCGCCACCAGCATCTCGGTGAACAGCGTCGCCGCTTCGCCTGTCGGGCCGAGCGCCGCGAGCGTGCGCGCGGACGCGCCGACTAGGTAGCCGACGCCGCCCACGTCGATGACGGCATGGTCGATCCCGGTGGCGTCGAGGCGGCCCTTCAGATGTGCGATCATGGCGGGTGCCTACGCCATGCGCGCCCCTCCCGTCACCCCAGCCCTCCTGTCATCCCGCCCTTAACCGGCTATCCCACCCTTCCCGTCACCCCAGCGTAGGCCGGGGTCTCTTCGCGAGCGAAGCGTTCTCCCGGCAAGAGATGCCAGCCTGCGCTGGCATGATGGCTGGGGGATGCGCGGCGGCGCGGGCCGGTCATCCCGCCCGCCGCGCGCTTGCCGCATGGTGCGCGTGCGTGATCGCCACCGCCAGCGCGTCCGCCGCGTCCGGCCCGTCGATCTTGACGCCCGGCAGCAGCCGCGCGACCATCGCCTGCACCTGGGCCTTTTCGGCCGCGCCCGTGCCGACCAGCGCCTTCTTCACCAGCCGCGGCGCGTATTCACCGACCGCCAGCCCAAAGCGCGCGAGCGCGCACAGCGCGACGCCGCGCGCCTGGGCGAGCTTCAGGGTCGATTGCGGGTTGGAGTTGACGAACACCTCCTCGACGCCTGCGCCCTCGGGCGCGTGATCGGCGAGCAGCGCCGCGATCTGGCTGTCCAGATGCGACAGGCGCGCGGGCACCGGCGCGGCGCTGTCGGTCTTGAGCCGGCCGTTGCCCAGATGCGCGAGCCGGTTGCCCTCCGCCCGGATCAGCCCCCAGCCGGTCGTGCCCAGCCCGGGGTCGAGGCCCAGGATGATCAGCCCAGCCGCTCCAGCACCGCGTCCGACAGCTCGTAATTGCCCCACACCACCTGCACGTCGTCGTCGTCGTCGAGCGTGTCGAGCAGCTTGAACAGGACGCCCGCGTCGTCGTCGCCGACCGCCACGCTCACCTGCGGCCGCCAGGCGAGCTTCGCGCCCTCCGCCTGCCCCAGCACTGGCTCCAGCGCGCGCGCCACCTCGTGCAGGTCGCCCTGCGCGGTCCAGATCTCGTGGCCGTCCTCGCCCGACGTCACGTCCTCCGCCCCGGCCTCCAGCGCGGCCTCGAACACCGCCTCCGCGTCGCCCGCCGCGACGGGATAGTTGATCAGCCCGACCCGGTCGAACCCGTGGCTGACCGACCCGCTCGCGCCCAGATTGCCGCCGTTCTTGGCGACGGCCGTGCGCACGTTGGTCGCGGTGCGGTTGCGGTTGTCGGTCAGCGCCTCGATGATGAGCGACACGCCGCCCG
>CAXTFF010000156.1:0-5283 GCA_964243325.1 uncultured Sphingomonas sp. | reverse complement strand
ATCTCCTCCAGCGCGAAGTCGATCAGCAGGATCGAGTTCTTGGCGACGATGCCCAACAGCATCAGCATCCCGATATATACGGGCATCGAGATCGGCTGGCCCGCGATCCACAGCGCGACCAGGCCGCCCAGCGGGGCGAGCAGCAGCGAGCCGAGGTTGACGAGCGGCGGCAGCACCCGGCGGTAGAGCAGCAGCAGCACCGCGAAGACCAGGAACACGCCCGCGATCACGGCGGTGATGAAGTTCTTGATCATCTCCGTCTGCCACTTGTTCTGGCCGACCGCCGGACGCACGACGCCGACCGGCAGGTTCCTCATGGTGGGCAGTCCGTCGATCTGCTTTTCGGCCACGCTCGAAACGATGCCGGGCGCGAGGTCGGCACCCAGCGTGATCTGGCGCTGCTGGTTCAGCCGTTCGATCTTGGTCGGCCCCGCGCCCAGGCCGATGTCGGCCACCAGGCTCAAGGGTACGGACCCGCCGGTCTGGGTCGCCACCGGCAGGTTCTCGATCGTCGACAGGCTGGCGCGCGCCGATTGGTCGAGCGCGACGCGGATCGGCACCTGCCGGTCGGACAACGAGAAGCGCGCCGAGTTCTGGTCGATGTCGCCCAACGTCGCGATACGGATCGCGTTGGACAGGGCGGCCGTGGTCACGCCCAGATTGGCCGCCAGGTCGAGCCGCGGCCGGATCACGATCTCGGGCCGCTTCAGGTCGCCCGATACGCGCGGGCTCTGCAGCGTCGGCAGCGTCGCCATCTCGGTTACGATCTTCTGCGCGGTGACGTTGAGCAGCTCGGGATCGTCGCCGCCGAGCACGACAGTGATGTCGCGTCCGCTGCCGCCCCAGCCGAATTGCGACTGGAACGACACGCGCGCGTCCGGGATCGCGGCCAGCCGGGGGGCGAGAGCGCGCTCGAACTCGGTCGAGGTCCGCTTGCGGTCTTCGCGGAGCGTTGCGGTCACGCGGCCGTTGCCCACGAAGCTGCGCGAGTAGAGCGACTCGACCTCCGGTTCGGGCCGCAGGATCTCGTTGACGCGCTCCACCACCCGCTCGGTCTGCGCCAGCGTGGTGCCCGGCACCATGGTGATGTTCGCGGTCGCGCGGTCGTTGTCGCGTGGCGGCTGGAACGTCTTGGGCAGGATCATGAACATGAACACGGTGAGCGCGAAGGCGACGCCGCCGATGCCGACAACCCACAGACGGTGATCGCGCAGCCGCCCGGTCACGCGCCGGAAGCCGCCGCGCGCCGCGTGGGCCTTGGCGCGCCCGGTCTCGAGCGACCAGCGCAGCACGGCCATGTAGCCGTCCATCAGCCAACCCTCGCCGTGCCCGGCCGGCCCGCCGGATTTCAGGAAATAGGCCGCGATCATGGGCGTCACGAGGCGCGCCACGCCAAGGCTCATCAGCACGGCCGCCACGACGGTCAGGCCGAAATTCTTGAAGAACTGGCCCGCGATCCCCGGCATCAGGCCGACGGGCAGGAACACCGCCACAATCGCCATGGTGGTGGCGAGCACGGCCAGGCCGATCTCGTCGGCGGCGTCGATGGACGCCTGGTAGGCGGATTTGCCCATGCGCATGTGACGGACGATGTTCTCGATCTCGACGATCGCGTCGTCCACGAGGACGCCAGCGACCAAGCTGAGCGCCAGGAGCGTCATCGAGTTCAGACTAAACCCCATCAGGTCCATAAACCAGAACGCCGGGATCGCCGACAACGGGATCGCCAGGGCCGAGATGATCGTGGCGCGCCAGTCGCGCAGAAACAGGAACACCACGATGACCGCGAGAACCGCGCCCTCGACGATCGCGCTGATCGCCGCTTCGTATTGCTGCTCGGTATATTTGACGCTGTTCTGCCGCAGCACGAAGCCGACGCGCGCGTCGCGCTTGGCCAGCGCCTTCAGCTTCTTCTCGGCTTCGTGGAATACCGTCACGTCCGACGCGCCCTTGGACCGTTGGATGTCGAACGAGACCGTCTGCCGCCCGTCGACCGCCGCGCGGCTGCGCTGTTCGGCGTAGGCGTCGCGGACCTGGGCGATGTCCGTCAGGCGCACGGTGCGGCCGGCGCCGACCGAGATCTGCGTCTGGCCGAGCGCGTAGGCGGTTTTGGCGTTGCCCAGCACACGCACGGACTGTTCGGACCCGGCGATCTCCGCCCGACCGCCCGACGCGTCGACATTGACCTGGCGGAGCTGCTGATTGACCTGGGACGCGGTCAACCCTTGCGACTGCAGCCGGACGGGGTCGAGGATCACGCGGATCTCGCGCGACACGCCGCCGTTGCGGTTGACCTTGGCGAGCCCGGGCACCGCCAGCAGCTCCTTGGCGACCGTGTTGTCGATGTACCAGGACAGCTGCTCGACCGTCATGTCGGTCGCGATCGCCGAATAGCTGGCGAGATCGCGGTCGGTGGTGTTCGCGCGGAACACCTGCGGCTCCAGGATGCCGTCGGGCAGGTCGCCGCGTATCTGCGCGATAGCGTCGCGCATGTCGTTGACCGCGCGGTCGATGGGGGTGCCGAGCGCCAGCTGGACCACCGTTTCGGAGGAGCCTTCGTTCACCTCCGAATTGATCTCGTCGATGCCCTGAAGCCCCCGCGCCGCCGCCTCCACACGCTGCGTGACCTGGCCCTCCAGCTCGCTGGGCGCGGCGCCCGGCTGGCTGATCACGACGATGACGACGGGGAAGTCGATGTCGGGATCGTCGTTGACGTCCATGCCCATGAAGCTGACGATCCCCGCCAGCGTCAGCGCCAGGAAGAGCACGATGGGGGGAACCGGGTTGCGGATCGCCCAGGCGGAGATATTGCGGAAATCCATAGTAATCAGCTCGCCCCTGCCTGCATCGGCGCTAGAACCGCCTTGACCGACTGGCCCGGCGCCAGGAACCCACCGGCCGACCGCACCACGCGCTCGGTGCCGTCGAGCCCCGCCGCGATCGCGACGCCGCCGTCGGACACCTGGCCGATGCGCACGTCGCGCCGCGCCACCTTGCCCGCGCCGTCGACGATATACACGTAACTGCCGCGCTCGTCCGACTGGAGTGCGGAGTCCGGCAGCAGCGGCGCGAGCGTCGCGCCCGCGACGATGGTCGCCGACGCGAAGCCGCCGGGCCGCAGCGCGCGGTCGTAACGGAGCGCGACGCGCGCGATCCCCTGGCGCGTCTGCGGGTCGATCACCGGCGACACCTGCCACACCTCGCCGGTGAAGCCGCGCTGCGACCCGACGGGCGTCACGGTCGCGCGCGCGCCGACGGACAACCCGGTCAGCTCGGATTCGGCGAGCCGCGCCTGCATCTCCATCTGCCCGCCCTGCGCCATGCGGAACAGCACGCCCGATCCCTGCCCGACGATCTGCCCGGGTTCGACCTGGCGCGTCAGCACCAGCCCGGCGGCGGGCGCGCGGATGTCGAGCCGGCCGGTGCGCGCGCGCTGTTCGGCGACGGCGGCCTGCGCCACGCGGACGCGAGCCCGCGCGGCGTCGCGCGTCGCGGTGCGGCGCTGCACGTCGGCCTTGGACACGAAGCCGCGCGCCACCAGCGCCTGCGCGCGGTCTAGCTCGGCCTGAGCCAGCACCGCGTCGGAGCGCGAGACGCCGACCTGCGCCGAGAGCTGCGCGCCCGTCTGCGTCTGGACGGAGCGGTCGATGGTGGCCAGCACCTGCCCCGCGCCGACCCACTGGCCGGGTTCGACCAGGACGCGGGTGACGAGCCCGCCCTCGCCCGCCACGCCCACCGGCAGTTCGCGCCTGGCGGCGAGCGTCCCGGTGGCGGACAGCACGCGGTCGACGGTCTGGCGGCCGGGCGCGATCACGGTGACGGTGGGCAGCTGCGCCGCGCCCTTGCCCGCCGCGCCCGCCTTGCCGCCGTCGCCGCCGCCGCCGCCGCCGCCGCGCGAGAAGGCCCAGGTCGCGCCCGCCGCGGCGAGCAGGACCAGGAGGACGGCGACGATCAGGTTGCGGCGCTTGCGGCGACGCGCGGCGTCCCCGCCCAGGTCGGGCAACGCCTGTGCGCCGGTAGCGTCGATCGTGCCCGATTCGTAGTTCATCCGCGCCACCAAGCCCCTGTTCCGCCCCGACCGTCGCCAGCTGTATTAGCGAAATATAGCACCCGGCTCAAGCCCGGTGCTCCACACCCCGCGGATCTCATGACCCGGCCCGCCCGGCACCGCAAGCACCGACGGGTGTGGACGACCGAAATGCCGTTCAGCTTGGGTTGACCCGCTCAGCGCCATCCGGTCCGGATCGACGCCTACAGGGGAGATCAGGGATGCATAGCGGGTTGCGGACGGCGGCGCTCGTCGGAATGGCCGTGACGTCGGGCGTCGCGGCGGCGCGGACGGCTCCGCCGCCGATCGCCCAGGCGCCGGCGCCCGCGTCCGGCGCCGTGCTCGACGTCGTGGCCGAGGGTCGGACGACGCGCGCTCCCGACCTGGCGACGATCCGGGCGGGGGTGGTGACGACCGCGCCGACGGCGGAGGCCGCCATGCGGGACAACGCCGACCGCATGGGGCGCGTGCTCGCCGGCCTGCGCCGCGCGGGGGTCGGCGCGCGCGACGTCCAGACCGCACAGGTCAGCCTGCAGCCGCAATATCGCTATGCCGAGAACCAGCCGCCCGTCGTCACGGGTTATCAGGCGAGCAACACCGTCGCGGTGCGCTTCCGCGGGATCGGGCGGGCGGGCGTCATCCTGGACGGGTTAGTGGCGGAGGGCGCGAACCAGATCGACGGGCCGACGCTGTCGCTGGACCGGCCCGACGCCGCGCTCGACGAGGCGCGGGGCGACGCCGTCCGCCGCGCCCGGGCGCGCGCCGAACTCTACGCCCGCGCGGCCGGGCTGCGGGTGGAGCGGATCATGGCGATCGCGGAGGGCGGCGCGCAAGCGGGTGGACCACCCCCGGTCGTGTTCGCGGCGGACGCGCGCGCGATGCGGCGCGGCGAGTCCAAGACGGAGGTGTCGGCGGGCGAGGCGGAGGTCACGGCGACGGTGACCGTCCGTTTCCTGCTTCGCTGAACGGAAAAGGGCCGCCCGGTTGCCCGGACGGCCCCAACCGGATCGCCGTGCCTGCGCCTGTTAGCGCACGCGCCCCCGGCGGACCAGGTTGACGATGGCGAGCAGGATCACCGCGCCGACCAGCGACACCAGGAACGAAGTCAGGTTGAGCGACGCGTTGTTGATCGACCCGCCGCTGACGATCAGCCCGCCGATGAACGCGCCGACGACGCCGACCACGATGTTGAGGAAGATGCCCTGCTGCGCGTCCGTGCGCATGATGATGCTGGC
>CAXTFF010000155.1:0-5303 GCA_964243325.1 uncultured Sphingomonas sp. | reverse complement strand
GATCCCGCCCGCGATCCCGAACGAGGCGAGCTCGATGCCCAGACCGCGCAGCAGATCCTCGCCGAACAGCGCGAAGACGAGGAGGATGCACGCGGCGTAGAAGACCGCGCGCCCCGCCATCACGCGGCGATGATGCGCGTCGACCCCCGCCGTCAGCCCGGCATAGATCGGCGCGCACCCGAGCGGATCGATCACCACGAAGAAAGTGAGAAAGGCGGAGACGAACAGCTCGATCATGGGCGCGTCAGAACGCCGTCTCGTCGATCGCGACGCCCTCGCGCCGCGCCGCCGAGACGAGCGTGTTGCGCAGCAGGCAGGCGATCGTCATCGGGCCGACGCCGCCGGGGACGGGGGTGATCGCGCCCGCCACTTGGCTCGCGCCGGCGAAGTCGACGTCGCCGACCAGCCCCGATTCCGTGCGGTTGATGCCGACGTCGATCACGGTCGCGCCGGGTTTGAGCTGGTCGCCCCGGATCATGCGGGGGCGGCCGACGGCGGCGACGACGATGTCGGCGCGTCGGAGATGGTCGGCCAGGTCGCGCGTGCGGCTGTGCGCGACGGTGACGGTGCAGCTTTCGGCGAGGAGCAGCTGCGCCATCGGCTTGCCGACGATGTTGGAGCGGCCGACCACGACCGCCTCCAGCCCGCTCAGGTCGCCCCGAACCTCGCGCAGGAGCAGGAGGCAGCCGAGCGGGGTGCAGGGAACGAAGCCGGGCAGCCCCGTCGCCAGCCGCCCGGCGTTGACGGGATGGAAGCCGTCCACGTCCTTGTCCGGGTCGATGCGCATGGTGACGCGATCGGCGTCGATGTGCGGCGGCAGCGGCAGCTGGACGAGGATGCCGTCGATGGCGGGATCGGCGTTGAGGCGGTCGACAAGGGCGAGCAGGTCGGCCTCGGGCGTGTCGGCGGGCAGGCGGTGTTCGATCCCGCGCATCCCCGCCTCGGCGGTCGCGCGGCCCTTCGACCGAACGTAGACCGAGGAGGCCGGGTCCTCGCCGACGAGCACCACCGCCAGGCCCGGCGCGCGGCCGGCCCGTGCGACGAAAGCGGCGACTTGGGACGAGATGCCCGCGCGCAGCGCGGCCGCCCGCGCGCGGCCGTCGATCACCCGGGCGGTCACGTCAGACCGCGCCGGCGGAGATCTGCCCGATGATGGCGGTGGTCACCAGCCTGTCGAGCAGCCCGACCAGCAGCAGCACGACCAGCGGCGACAGGTCGAGCGCGCCGAAATCGGGCAGCACCCGGCGGATCGGGCGGTAGATCGGGTCGGTCATCTTTTCCAAGGCCATCCAGATCTGGCGCACCGCGTTGTTCGACGTGTTGATGACGTTGAACGCGATCAGCCAGGACAGGATCGCCTGGACCACGATGATCCACCAGACGACGGTGAGCGCGAACTGGACGATTTGCAGGAGGTAGATCAAGTGCGGGGCTCCGGGGTGTCGGGTGTCCTATAAGGACGATACGCCTAGGCGACCACCCCTTCGCCGCGCCGCACCAGCGTTCCGGCGCCCCGCCTCGTGAAGATCTCCAGCAGCATCCCGTGCGGCACGCGGCCGTCCAGGATGACCGCGGCGTCCACCCCCGCCTCCACGGCGGCGACGCAGGTGGCGAGCTTGGGGATCATGCCGCCGGTGATCGCGCCCTCGGCGCGCAAGGCCGCGATCCGGGCGGGGTCGAGGTCGGTCAGCAGGTCGCCGTCCTTGTCCAGCACGCCCGCGACATCGGTGAGGAGGAAGAACCTGGCCGCGCCCAGCGCCCCCGCGATCGCGCCCGCCATGGTGTCGGCGTTGATGTTGTAGGTGTGGCCGTCGCGCCCCGTCGCGATCGGCGCGATCACGGGCACGATGCCGTCGGCGATCAGCGAGTCGAGGATGCGGCGGTCGACCGCGACGGGCTCGCCGACGAAGCCCAGATCGACGTGCCGCTCGATCCCCTGCAGCCGGTCGGGCGCGCGCGCGTTCACCTTTTCCGCGGTCACCAGGTTGGCGTCCTTGCCCGAGATGCCGACCGCGCGGCCTCCCGCCTGGCCGATCCAGCCGACGATCTCCTTGTTGATCGATCCCGCCAGGACCATCTCGGCGATCCGCGCGGTCTCCGCGTCCGTCACGCGCAGGCCGTCGACGAAGCGCGACTCGACGCCCAGGCGTTTCAGCATCGACCCGATCTGCGGGCCCCCGCCATGCACGACGACCGGGTTCACGCCCACCGCCTTCAGGAGCACCATGTCCTCGGCGAAGTCGCGCTGGCGCTCGGGATCGCCCATCGCGTGGCCGCCGTACTTCACGACGAAGGTCTTGCCCGCATAGCGTTGCAGGTACGGCAGCGCCTCGGTCAGCGTTTCCGCCTTGGCGAGCAATGCGGGGTCGGGCGCGTGGTCGGTCATGCGCGCGGGCCTTAGCGGGCCCGCGCGAAAGGGGAAGCGGTCAGTCGACGCGGCAGGCCTTGATCGCGCGCGGCTCGGGGCGGGCGCCCGCCGCGCGGAAGGTGGCGAAATAGCCGCCCGCGCCCGGCATCGGCGTGAAGCTCGCCTGTTCGTAGCCGGTGGCGGCGAACTCGCAGCGCAGCAGCGCCGGCGGGGTGCCGTGGCTCTGCGTGGCCCGATCGGCGTCGACGATCACGACCAGCCCGCCGGGCTTGAGCGAGGGGCGCAGCCGCCACAGGAACTCGTAGGGAGCCTCGATCTCGTGGTACATATGGACCATCATCACGCGGTCGAAGCTGTTGGGCGGCAGCCTGGGATCGGAGGGCTCGCCGAGCACCACGCTGACATTGGCCAGCCGCTCGCGCGCGACGCGCTGGGCGAGCTGGTCGCGGACGGCGGGCATGATGTCCTGGCCGACGACGCGGCCCTCCTTGCCCACCGCGCGCGCCAGGCGGACGGTGTAGTAGCCTTCCCCCGCGCCGATGTCGGCCACCGTCATGCCCGGCTCGATGTCGGCGAGCTTCATCACGCGCCCGGACTCGTCCACGCGGTCGCGCGCCTCCTCGGTCGACCAGCGCGACGAGACGATGCTGGCGACGGGGCGGTCGGCGGCGGGAAAGGCCGGGGTCTTGCCCTCGCGCTTGATCAGCGGTTCCGAGCCGTCGCAGGCGGCGAGCAGCAGCAGGCAGGCGGAGAACATGACGGCGGTTCCTTTCCCGGCGCAGGTGAGGGCGGAGCGGACGCGGTTCAATCCACGTCCTCCACCTCGACCTTTTCACCCGTCACGCGCTGCGACAGGGCGGCGGCCATGAACTTGTCGAGATCGCCGTCGAGCACGTCGCCGGGCGAGGTCGAGACCGCGCCGGTGCGCAGGTCCTTCACCATCTGATAGGGCTGGAGGACGTAGGAGCGGATCTGGTGGCCCCAGCCGATATCGGTCTTGGCGGCGTTTTCCGCGCTCGCCGCCTGCTCGCGGATCGCCAGTTCGCGCTCGTACAGCCGCGCGCGGAGCTGGTTGTAGGCCTCGGCCTTGTTCTTGTGCTGCGATCGCTGGTTCTGGCACTGGACGACGATGCCGGTGGGCATGTGCGTGATGCGGACCGCCGAATCGGTCGTGTTGATGTGCTGTCCGCCCGCGCCGGACGCGCGGTAGGTGTCGATGCGCAGGTCGGACTCGTTGTCCTCGACCTCGATATTCTCGTCGACGACCGGGTACACCCAGACGCTGGCGAACGACGTGTGCCGCCGGGCCGCGCTGTCGTACGGGCTGATGCGGACGAGCCGGTGGACGCCGCTCTCGGTCTTGGCGTAGCCGTAGGCGTTCTCGCCCTTCAGCAGCAAGGTCGCCGACTTGATCCCGGCCTGCTCGCCCGAATGCTGGTCGACGAGCTCGACCTTGAGCCCGTGGCGCTCGCCCCAGCGCGAATACATGCGGCTGAGCATCCCCGCCCAATCCTGGCTCTCCGTCCCGCCCGCGCCCGCGTTGACCTCGATATAGGTGTCGTTGCCGTCCGCCTCGCCCGCCAGCAGCGCCTGCACCTTGTCGCGTTGCGCGCGTTCGGCGAGTTCGGCGAGGACGCCCACGCCCTCCACGGCCATCGCGGCGTCGCCTTCCGCGTCGGCCATCTCGATCAGCTCGGCGGTGTCGGACAGCTCGCGCTCGATGGTGCGCGTGGCGGTGATCGCCTCGTCGAGGCGGCGGCGCTCGCGCATGACGGCTTGGGCGGCCTTGGGGTCGCTCCACAGCGCCTGGTCCTCGACGCGCGCGTTGAGCTCGTCCAGCCGCCGGAGCGCCTGGTCCCAGTTCAGGAACCGGCGGAGCAGCGCCAGCGCGTCCTCGATCTGGTCGATATGGGCCTGCGCTTCGGCGCGCATCGTAAAACCTTCCAATTCGTCCGTCATGCCGGACTTGATCCGGCATCCCGCTTCTTCTCACCGGCGGCGGAAAGCGGGACTCCGGCTCAAGGCCGGGGTGACGGAGTTTTCTTACCGACGACGGCTAATAGATTCCGCCCTGCCTTTGCAAGAAGTCGCTGTCCTCCCTGCGCTCGGCGCGCTTCGGGGCGGCGGTGGGGCGAGCCGCCGGCGCGGCGACCGCCTGGCCGGCGCGGCGGCGGGCGCGGCGTTCCTCGGCCTGCGGCTTGAACGCTTCCCAGATCACCGCGGGCTTGGGGTCGGCCCCCGTCGGCCAGGCGCCGTAGACCGGGCGGCCCGATCCGCGGTCGACGCGGACCATGCGGATGCCCGGCGGCGCGCGGAACACCTTCTTCTCCAGCCCCTCGTAGGCCTTGACCGCGAACTGCTTGAAGATGGGCGCGGCGAAGGTGCCGCCCTGGAGGCCGCCCAAGTTGGTCGGCTGGTCGTAGCCGACATACAGCCCGCCCACGAATTGCGGGGTGCCGCCGATGAACCAGACGTCGGTCGGGCCGGTGGTCGTCCCCGTCTTGCCGAAGATCGGACGGTCCAGGTCGCGCAGCGTCGTGGCGGTGCCGCGCTGGATCACGCCCTCGGTGATATGGACCATCTGGAACGCGGTCTGCGCGTCGATCACCTGGCGCTGGCCCGACGGTGGGCGCGGCATGGCGCGGCCGTTCCAGTCGCGCGCCACGCAGCCGTCGCACGGCCGCCAGCGTTCGGGCAGGATCACCTTGCCGCGCCGGTCCTGGACGAAGTCGATCACGGTGGGCTCGTTCCCCCGGCCTTGGTTCGCGAGGATCGCGTAGGCGTTGACGATGCGCGCCACGGTGGTCTCGCCCGCGCCCAGCGCGTTGGCGAGGAAGGGGGAGTAGGTGCCCAGCCCCATGCGCTTCATGGTGTCGACGACATGCGGCATCCCGACCTGCGAGGCGGCGCGCACCGTCATCAGGTTGCGCGACTG
>CAXTFF010000154.1:0-5304 GCA_964243325.1 uncultured Sphingomonas sp. | reverse complement strand
CCGCAACATCCGGCATCACAAGCCGACGCTCTAACCAATTGAACTACGATCGCCGTAAGAAGCCGCGCCCCTAGCGGGCGGTTCTCCCCGCCGTCAAGGATATCAGAAGCGGCCCTGGATCGAAAGCAGGTAGCCCGCCGCCGTCGCGGTGAACCCGGCGGCCTGCAAACGGACCGCCAGCGCGGGGTCGGTCGACTGTACCGTCAGGTCGGCGCGGTAGCGACCGTCGCCCTCGACGCGGAGCGCGATCGCCTCGGTCCCCGCCTGGCTGGCGAGCGGCAGCAGCAGGGCGCCGCCGTCGCAGCGCGCCGCCCCCGACAGGCCGGCGGGGAGCTGGACGCCTCCCGCTTCCCCGGCCAGCGACGCGCGGACGCGGCCCTCGGCCGCCTCGCACCGACCGTCGCGAAAGCGGATGGTCAGGTCGTCGAGGTCGAGCGAGGTGACGGGAAGCGGCGCGAAGACGCGGCCGGTCGGCAGGTTGCCGCTCGCGTCCTCGACGCCGATCGTGTGACGGCTGACCGTCAACGCGGCCTTGAGCGCGGTGGCCGAGGCCGTTTCCGGTCCGGCGAGGGCCACGCTCGCGCGGCCGATGAGCAGCGGCAGCGGCGACAGGCGCGCCGACAGGTCGCCGAGCGTCAGGTCGCCGAAGCGCGCCTCGGTCAGCGTCGCGCCCCAGACGCTGCCCGACACGCGCCGCGCGACCAGCCCCTGCTCGCCGAGCCCGACCCAGCCGAGCGCGAGCCGCATCGGCAGGAAGACGAGCAGCGCGACGAGCAGCGCCGCCCCGATCAGCGCGGCCGGACGCGTGCGGAGCGCGATGCGCCTCATGCCGCGCGGCTCCGGAGCGTCAGGGTCGCGCCGACGGTGCGGTCGGGGTTGGGCGTGAACGCGGCCGAGTCGACGAGCAGCCCGCGCCGCTCCAACCGGGCGAGCCAACCCGCCAGCGCGCCCGGCCGCGCGGACTGGACCGCGACGCGGACCCGGTCGGGGCCGTCATCGTCGACGGAGAGCAGCGTGAAGCCCGCCTCGGCGGCGCGCGCGCGCACCTCGTCGGCGATCGGCGCGGACAGCCGTCCGCCCCCGTCGCGCCCGACCAGCCGCGCCGACTCGACCCGCGCGCGCGTCTCGCCCAGCCGGATCACCGCGTCGGCGTGTCGCGTCCGAGCGCCCGCCAGCCGGTCGCCCATCGGCCGGATCACGGCGCCCCAAACCAGCGTCAGCGCGGCGAGCGCGATCATCGCCAGGAGCAGGCGGCGTTCACGGAGCGACCGGCCGTCGAACCAGGCGCGCAGACCCGTCACCGCGGCGACACCGTGAACTCGCCGGACACCCGCCCGCCCGCGGCCTGGAACGTCCCCGCCGCGACCGCGAAGCCCGCCCGCTCGATCGCGCCCTTCAGGTCGGTGACGGACGCCTCGGTCGCGGTCGCGAAGCCAAGGCGAAGCGACCCGTTCGGCTCGAAGGCCAGCGTGGTCAGCTCGGAGCCGGGCACCGCCTGGATCGCCGCGAACACGGCGGCGGAGGTGGCGCTGAAGCCCTGGCCGGGACCGCGGAGCGCCGCCAGCCGCTCGTCGAGCTGGCGCGAGGCGTTCGTCACCGTGCTCCCGCGCGGCAGGCCTTGCGCGGCGACGGTGTCGGCGCGCGCCTCCAGCAGGTCCGCGCCGAAGCTGTAGCGGGTCAGGCGCGCCAGGCTGATCGACAGCGTCACGAGCAGGATCGCGACCGCGTACCAGCCGAGCCGGCGGACCAGCCGCCAGTCGATCCCGACCTTGCGGCGGCGCGCGAACAGGCCCTGCCGCAGGTCGAGCGCCCAGCCGTCGCGCCCGAGCGCGGCGGCGATCTCGCCGCGCCCGAGCGTCGCGGGCGCGACGCCGCCGGTCACCAGCTCGGTCAGCCGCGCCTCGTCGGCGAAGCCCGTGGCCGGACCGCGCACGATGCCCTGCCCGCCCAGCTCGAGGCGGACGTACCCCTGCCCGGGCGCGGGAACGAGCATGGGCGCGGGCACGATCGCGACCGGATCGACGCCGACCTGCGCCAGATCAACGAGCCAGCGCCGCATCGCGTCGACGCCGACCACGCCGATCGGGCGGTCGCCGGGGCCGTCCTGACCGATCGCGACGTGAAGGTCGGACACCGCCTCCGCGCTGGCGTCGGCGGCGAGCAGGCGCGCGGCGGCGGTCGCCTGCGCGGTCGACCGGCTCGGCAACTCGGCCCAATGGAGCGAGACCGCGTCGGCGGGGGCGACCGCGATCACCTCGCCGGGCTCGGCGGGCACGCCCTCCCCTTCCACCAGCGCGCCGTCCTCGACGCGCGCCCAGCGGAACGGGCGGCCGCCCGAGGGCAGGAAGAGATAGGTGGCGCTCACGACTGTTCGCCCCATTGCCGCGAGACGAGGGTCGCGGGCAAGCGGTTCGCGTCGACCAGCGCGCGTTCCTCCACCGCCGTCTCGCCGAGCGCCACGTCGATGCGCAGCGCGAACCAGCGCGAGGTGATTCCCAATCCCCGGCCGCCGCCGTCCGGCGTGCCGCCCCCATTCGCGCTTATCGCGTTCAGGAATCGTGTCGGGCTGTCGAACCCCTGCGGCGGGCGACGCAGCAGCGCCTGCCGGGCGAGCTCGACGGTCAGCGTGTCGGGAAACTGCATGGCGACAAGCGGGGCCTGTTCGGGCGTCAGCGTGTTGACGTTGAGTGTCGAAGGCCGGGCGACCGGGAGCGCGCAAAGCCAGCGGCGCAGCCCCGCATACAATGCGGGCGTCACGCCCGCCACCGCGCGCAGCTCGCTGGGATCGACCATCAGAGCGCCCGCCGTCCGGTAGGGCGTCTCGCCGCGCAGGTAGGCGCCGTCCTCGGCGCCCTGCGGCTGGACCTGATCGTCCGTGTCGATCCAGTCGGCCGCGCCCGACGCGACCTGCTCGGCCACCTGCGCGGGCGTGCCCGTCAGCCGCATCAGCCGGGCGAACTGGGTGCGGGCGACCGGTTCGCCGACGAGCACGCCGTCCTGGCCGCGCGTCACCAGGCCGTTCAGGTTGAAGCAGCCGCCGCCGTCGGTGACGCGCGCGGTCGCGCTGCCGCCGCCCGGCAGCGGCAGCCCGAACGGCCGGTCGCTCCACCCGCCCGCCAGCGTCACGCGGTCGGGGCTCGCGCCTAGCAGGCGGCCGATGCGCGCCAGCGCGAGCGTCTCGGCGGCGTTGGCGTAGGCGCGGCCCTGCTCGATCGCGGCGGCGTTGCCGACGAGGCGCGTCGACAGCCGCAGCCGCTCGAGCGCGGTCGCCGCCAGGATCGACACGATCGCGACGAGCAGCAGCACCGTCAGCAGCGCCGCCCCGCGCTCGCGCTCAGGTATCGCCAACGGGAGCTCCCGTCGGCGCGGGTTCGGGCCGCGCGGGCGCATAGCCCGATCCGACCAGGAACAGCTGGCGATACTCGCGCCCGTCCGCGCGGATCAGGCGCAGTTCGACCGCCGACGGCAGCGCCGCGCCGTTCGCCCCGTCCCAGCGATCGCTCCACGCGCCCCGGTGGCGGTAGCGCAGGCGCGCGTCGGCCAGCCCGGTCACGAGCGCGGCGGGCGCGAGCGGGGCCGCGCCGTCGAGCATGGGGTAGCCCACCCGTTCCAGCGTCCCGTTCGCGACGCGGTAGGCGACCTTCTGGACGCCCGGCCGGCCTGCGCCGTCGAGGTTGCCCCAACCGCCGCGCACGACGCGCAGCATCGGCGACGCGGCCCCGCCCGCCTCGCCGAGAAAGGCGGGCAGCCGCACGCCCGCCTCGTCGCGCGTCGGGCGATCGATCGCCTGGGCGAGGTCGGCCGACAGGATCGACGCGGCGCGGCCGAGCGCGGCCACATCGTCGAGCTTGGCCTTGGTCACGCCCTGCGCGCGGACGCTGAAGGAGAGCATCGCGACGCCCGCGGCGGCGATCATGCCGAAGATCATAAGCGCGACGAGCACTTCGACCAGCGTGAAGCCGTGTTCGGCGGAACGCCTCACGGGCGTGAAGCCGTGTTCGGCGGAACGCCTCACAGGCGTGAAGCCGTGTTCGCGCGAAGAGGTCACGAGGTGGTCACCGTGACGGTCGGCGTCGGCGGACGCACCATCGTCAGGCGGCCGAGCACCTGGCCGGTCGCGTCGGCGACCGCCACGTCTACCCGCACGATCCGGGGGTCCCCCGTCGGCGTCACCGTCCGCGTCCAGTTCCAGCGCGCGCCGCCGTTCACCTCCGCGCCGCGCGTCGCGCCGCTCGGCGGCGCCTGACCGTCCGTCACCGCCTCGATCGCCACGTTGCGCGCTACGGTCTGCGCCAGCATCGTCCGGTCGAGCACGCCCGCGCTGCGGATGGTCGCGCCCTCCAGTCGGATCAGCGCCATCGCCGCCAGGCTGAACACGACCAGCGCGACCATGATCTCTATGAGGGTGAAGCCGCGCTCAGCCCGCATCGACGCGCACCTGGCCGTTGGCCTCGACCCGGACCAACGCGGCGGCGCGGTCGCGGGTGAGGCGCAGGTCGAGCGGCTGGTCGGCCAGCCCGGTCGCGTCGAACGTCACGCGCCCGCGCCCCGACGCGGGCAGCTCGGCGCGCGTGCCCTCGCGCCAGCGCTCGACGCGCAAGGGTTTGTCGGCGATCGGCGTCCAGGCTCCACCCCGGCGCTGGTCGAAGCCGTAGCCGCCCGGCGTGATCCACACGCTGACGGGCGCGGCGGCGACGATCGCCTCCGTCTGGGCGGCGCGGGTGCGCGCGGCGAACCGCTCCGCCTCGTCGAGCAGGCGGCCGCGCGGATCGGGGATCGCCAGCACCGCGACGGCGGAGGCCAGGCCGATCAGCGTCACCACGACCATCAGCTCGATCAGCGTGAAGCCGTGTTCGGCGGAACGCCTCAAAGGCGTGAAGCCGTGTTCGGCGGAACGCCTCAAAGGCGTGAAGCCGCGTTCGTCACTCCCAACTCGTGATGTCGGCATCGATCCCCTCGCCTCCTTCCTTGCCGTCCGCGCCGAGGCTCCAGACGTCGGCCTGGCCATGCCGGCCGGGCGAGGCGTAGAGATACGGCTTGCCCCAGGGATCGTCGGGCAGCCGCTTCAGATAGCCGCCCGCCTGATAGCGCGACGCGTCCGCGAGGCCGGCGGGCGCGGTCGACAGCGCGGCGAGCCCTTGCGAGGTGGTCGGGTAGTTGATGTTCTGGAGCTTGAACAACTCGAGCGCGTCCTCGATCGTGGCGATGTCCGCCTTGGCTTTCTGGACGCGCGCGGTGTCGCCCGAGGGCAGGACGTTGAGTGCGACGATCGTGGCGAGCAGGCCGATGATGACGATGACGACC
>CAXTFF010000153.1:0-5371 GCA_964243325.1 uncultured Sphingomonas sp. | reverse complement strand
AATAGCGTTCGCCGTCTTTGGGGCCGCGGCTCCCGCCTTCGAAGGTGTCACCGGTGCGCAGGCCGTGCTTGCGGACCTGATTGGGCGAGACATAGATGTCGTCGGGACCGGCCAGGTAATTCGCCTCGGGGCTGCGCAGGAAGCCAAAGCCGTCCTGCAGCACCTCGATCGTGCCTAGCCCCATGATCTGGTCGCCGCGCTCCGCCTGTTCCTTCAGGATGGCGAACAACAGGTCCTGCTTGCGCAGCGTCGAGGCACCCTCGACCCCCAGTTCCTCGGCCAGCTGCACGAGCTCCGCCGGCGTCTTCTTCTTCAGGTCTTTGAGATGCATGGAGGGGTCCGGATGCAGGAAAGCGTGGTCGGCGAGGATCGCGGCGAAACCAGGCTGGAGGGGACGCGGAACGACAGGACGTCGCTCTACACGAATGAAGAGGTAAAGCGCGGCAGGGGCGCCGTCAAGCGTCCCTGCCCCGGGCGCTCATGGTTTAGCGCTCAAGGTTTAACGATCACCAGCACCACGATCAGCGTCACCGCCAGCGCGGGCACCTCGTTGAGCATCCGCAACTGCCGCCCCTGCAACGACGGCCGCCCCGCCGCCAGCTTGCGCGTATAGCCCACCGCCCAGCCGTGATAGCCGAGCAGCAGCGCCACGAACAACAGCTTGGCATGCAGCCAACCCTGGCTCCACGCCCCCGACATCGTCGCGAGCGTCACGCCCAGCACCAGCACCACGATCATCGCCGGGGTCAGGATGATCTTCCTGAGCTTGCCTTCGCGCTCGACCCACCGCGCCGCGTCGGCGCCGTCGGCCAGGTTCTCCTGATGATAGACCAGGTAGCGCGGCAGCGCGAACAGCCCGGCCATCCAGAAGATCACGAACGTCAGATGCGCCGCCTGCACCCAGTCATACGCCACCAGCAACCGCTCCCACATCGCTATCCCCGAACCCTGGCGATCAGCCGTTCCACGTGCGCGATCGGCGTATGCTGCCCGATGCCGTGGCCCAGGTTGAAGATATGGGGCCGCTCGGGGAACGCCGCCAGCACCCCGTCCACGCCGCGGTCTAGGACCTCGCCCCCCGCCAGCAGCGCCAGCGGGTCGAGATTGCCCTGCACCGGCATCCCCGGCGGCAGCGCCGCGTCCGCCCAGTGGGGGTCGACCGTCTCGTCCAGCCCGATCGCGTCGGGCGCGACCCCGGCGGCGTAGGCGACCAGCTTGGCTCCCGCGCCCTTGGGAAAGCCGATGATCGGTACCCCGGGACACCGCGCGCGCACCCCGGCCACGATCGCGGCGTTGGGCGCGATCACCCACCGCTCGAACTGTGCGGGGCTCAGCGACCCCGCCCAGCTGTCGAACAGCTGCACCGCCTCCACCCCCGCCGCGATCTGCCGCGCGAGGTAGTCGACCGTCAGCTCGACGATCGCGTCGATGATCTCCCCGAACGCTCGCTCGTCGGCGTAGGCGTAGGCGCGCGTCTCGCCTTGATCCTTCGATCCCGTGCCCGCGACCATGTACGTCGCCACGGTCCAGGGAGACCCCGCGAAGCCCAGGAACGTCGTATCCGGCGGCAACGCCCCCGCGACGCGCTCGACGGTCGCGTAGACCGGCTCCAGCCGCGCGGGGAGGCGCTCCAGCGCCCCCAGCGCATGATCCACCAGCGGCGGGGTCAGCCGCGGCCCCTCGCCCGCCCCGAACGTCAGATCCTGCCCCAGCGCCCACGGCACCATCAGTATGTCGGAGAACAGGATCGCCCCGTCGAACCCGAACCGCCGGATCGGCTGCAGCGTCACGTCCGCCGCGGCTTCGGGGTCGGTCGCGAGCGCCAGGAAGCCGCCCTTCTCGGCCCGCAGCGCGCGATACTCGGGCAGATACCGCCCCGCCTGACGCATCAGCCACATCGGGGGCACGTCCAGCCGACGACCCCCCAGCACGCCGAGCAACGGTTTCACGGACGGGACCAAGGCGGGAGCCTCTCTCTTCTACCTAGAGAAGAATCTTGAAAAAGGTTGTGGGAGTAGTGGGCGCGTTGGCGGCGGGGATTAAGCGGGCCTCCCCGATTTGCCAACAGCCGCGATCGGTTATCCACATGGGAGTCCGGGCGACTCCGCGCGCCGTCCCCGCTATCCACAGCCCGGGGACGAACGTTCCACCTGTGAACGGTCGTGTGGAGCGAACCCCGGTTGTCCACCGCCGATCGCCCGCTTGGCGCGCCCGGCCGGTTCCGCTACCCCCCGTCCCCGGCTTATCCACAGATCGGTCCCGACCCCCCGTGACGCGTCTCCATCTCCACCTCCTGTCGGACTCGACCGGCGAGACGCTGGAGAACATCGCCAAGGCCGCGCTCGCCCAGTACGACGCCGTCGACACGATCCGCCATTTCTGGCCCATGGTCCGGACGGAGGCGCATCTGGAGCGCATCCTCCAGGAGATCGCGCAGAACCCAGGCCTGGTCATCTTCACGCTCGTCAACGCCGCGACCAGGCGCACGCTGGAGCAGCGCTGCCGAACGCTCGGCCTGCCCGCGGTCGCCCCGCTCGATCCCGTCAACGACGCGCTCTCCGCGCTGCTCGGCCAGCAGGCCAAGGCGCGGCCGGGCCGCCAGCACGTCCTCGACGCCGCCTATTTCGCGCGCGTCGACGCCATCCAGTTCACGATCGCCCACGACGACGGCATCGGCCAGGACGAATGGGAGGAAGCCGACGTGATGCTCGCGGGCGTCAGCCGCTCGTCCAAGACCCCGACCTCGATCTACCTCGCCAACCGCGGCTACAAGGTCGCCAACATACCCGTAGTGGTGGAGTCCCCCCCGCCTCCGGCGCTCTACGCGCTCCGGCGTCCGCTCATCGTCGGCCTCACCACCAGCGCCGACCGGCTGATCGCCATCCGCCGCAACCGTCTCCTGTCGTTGAACCAGGCGACCAGCACGAGCTATGTCGAGCAGGAGGCCGTCACCCGCGAGATCGCCTTTGCCAGGCGCATGTTCGCCGACCATGGCTGGCCCGTCATCGACGTGACCCGCCGTTCGATCGAGGAAACCGCCGCCGCGATCATCGCGCTCCTGAACGACCGCGGCGGCGGCACCGACAGCGTCGAGGGTGTCGCGTGAGGCTGATCCTCGCTTCGCAGTCCGCCTCTCGCCGCGCGATGCTCGCCGCCGCCGGCGTGCCGTTCGAGGCGGTGAGCCCGCAGGTGGACGAGGACGCCGCCAAGGCCGCGCTCGGGCGCGAGCGGCCGCGCGACCTCGCCGACGCGCTCGCCGAATTAAAGGCGGTCAAGGTGTCGGGCCGCTTCCCCGATGCGCTCGTGCTGGGGTCGGACTCGCTGGTCGCGCTGGACGACGGCACGGTGCTCGACAAGCCGGACACTCGCGAGCAGGCCGCCGACCACCTCGCCCGCCTGTCCGGTCGCGTCCACCGGCTCTGGAGCGCGGCGGTGATCGCGGAGGACGGCCGCCCCGTCTGGCGACACGTCGAGGCCGCGGAGATGTCCGTCCGCCCGCTGTCCTACAGCTTCACGCAAGCGTATCTGGATGCCGAGTGGCCGGCGATCGCGGGATGCGTCGGCTGCTACAGGGTGGAGGGACCGGGCGTGCAGTTGTTCGACGGGATCAAGGGATCGCATTTCACCGTGCTCGGCATGCCGCTGCTGCCGGTGCTCGACTACCTGCGCACCCGGTCGGTGATGCCGGCGTGAACGATCGTTCTTGGCGTGACCTTTAGTGACCTTCCACCTTTCCGACCTGCGGGCCGATATGGGCGCGCCGCCGTTCTTGGCGTGACCTTTGGTGACCTTCCGAATGGCTGAGCGCCCCTATGCCGAGGTGATCGGCGACCCGATCGCCCATTCCAAGTCGCCGCTCATCCACGGCTTCTGGCTCCGCGCGCTCGGGATCGACGCCGACTACCGCGCCACCCGCGTCGCCCCGGCCGACCTCCCCGCCTATTTCGCCGTCCGAAGCGGCGACCCGCACTGGCGCGGCTGCAACGTCACCGTTCCCCACAAACTCGCCGCCCTCGACCATGTCGAGGACCGCGGCGACGTCCGCGTGGGCATCGGCGCGATCAATCTCGCCATCCGCGCGGAGGACGGCGCGCTGATCGGGGCCAACACGGACGCTGGCGGCTTCTACGCCCCGATCGCGGGCTTCGACTTCGCCGCCAAGCCGGTCGTCGTGATCGGCGCGGGCGGGGCCGCCCGCGCCGTGCTGTTCGCGCTGGCCAGGATGGGCGTCGGCCCGGTCACGGTCCTCAACCGCACCCCGCTGAAGGGGGCGGCGCTGCTGTCGACCTTCGGGCTGAAGGGTGCCGCCCTCCCCCTCACCGCCCCGCTCCCGCCCGCCAGCCTCCTCGTCAACGCCAGCGCGCTCGGCATGGTCGGCCAGCCCCCGCTCGACCTGGACCTGTCTCCGCTTCCTCCCAACGCCGTGGTGTACGACCTCGTCTACGCCCCGCTCGAGACCGACCTGCTCGCCCAGGCGGGCGACCGCGGGCTGGAGGTGGTCGACGGCCTGGAGATGCTCGTCGCCCAGGCCGCCGTCGCCTTCGAGCTCCTGTTCGGCGCCGAGCCCCCCCGCGAGCGCGACGACGAGCTGCGCGAGCTGCTGACGGCATGAGCGCCCGGCCGACCGACAATCCTCCCCTCCCTGGAAAGGGAGGGGCTGGGGGTGGGTGGACGGCACCGGCTTCGCGAGCAAGTTCCCACGGGCAACCTCAACGGTCGTCGCGTCCACCCACCCCCCACCCCCTTCCTATCCAGGGAGGGGAGACACGATGATCACGGTCGGCCTCACCGGCTCGATCGGCATGGGCAAGTCGACCGTCGCCGCCATGTTCGCCGACGAAGGCGTCCCCGTGTTCGACGCCGACGCCGCCGTCCACCGGCTGCAGGGCCCCGCCGGCCACGTCGTGGCCGCCATCGAGAGGGCGTTCCCCTCCACCACCGGTCCGGCCGGCGTGAACCGCACCGCGCTCGCCGAAGCCGTGCTCGGCGACGAGGCGGCGATGCGGCGATTGGAGGCGATCGTCCACCCCGCCGTCGGCGAGGAGCGCGCCGCCTTTCTCCTCGCGCACGCCGACGACCCGCTCGTCCTGTTCGACGTGCCGCTGCTGTTCGAGACCGGCGGCGACGCGCGCGTCGACAAGGTCGTCGTCGTTTCCGCCGCCGCCCACGTCCAGCGCGCCCGCGTCCTCGCCCGTCCCGGCATGACCCCGGCCAGGCTCGACGCCATCCTCGCCCGCCAGCTGCCCGACGCCGACAAGCGCGGTCGCGCCGACTTCGTCATCGCGACCGACGTGCCGCTGGTGGAAACCCGCGCCGCCGTCGCCCGCGTCGTCGCTTGCCTCCGCGCGTCCGAAGGCTGATAGCATTCCGA
>CAXTFF010000152.1:0-5382 GCA_964243325.1 uncultured Sphingomonas sp. | reverse complement strand
CCGAGGCCGCGGCGGGCGGCCGCCCCGCCCGCGGCGCGGCGCGCGAACCGCTCAAGGTCCTGGGCGCCCACCCGCGCACCGAACTGGAGCTCAAGCTGATGGAGGGCCGCTACGGCCCCTACATCACCGACGGAACCACCAACGCCACCCTGCCCAAGTCGATCGAGCCGAACGCCCTGACGCTGGAGGAGGCCGCCCAGCTCATCGACGACCGCGCCGCCGCCGCCCCGCCACCCAAGGGCAAGAAGGCCGCGCCGAAAAAGGCGGCTCCGAAGAAGGCGGAAGCGAAGAAACCCGCCGCGAAGAAGACACCGGCCAAGAAGAAGACACCGGCCAAGAAGAAGGTCGCTTCCTAGTTCCTCCCCCGGAGGGGGAGGGGGACCGCTCGCGTTCTTCACGCGAGTGGTGGAGGGGTAGCTCTCCACACGTCCAGGCCCAGCTATGTCGAGAGCTGCCCCTCCGTCCGGCTACGCCGGCCACCTCCCCTTCCAGGGGAGGATTCCAGATCAGGCCGCCCGTGCTCGCCCCGCGCCCCGCGTCACGCCCAACCACGCCCGCGCCTGCCGCTGCGCCTCGGCGATCTCGCGCGCGGTCATGTCCTCGGCGATCTCGCCGCGCGCGTCCTGCGCCGCGCCCGATCCCGACACCGCGGCCAGGTTGAACCATTTGTGCGCTTCGATCAGGTCCACGGCCATGCCGTTGGTCCCCGTCGAATAGGTCACGCCCAGGTCGTAGAGCGCGTCCACGTTCCCCCGCGCCGCGTCGCGCATCCGGCCTTCCATCAGGAAGTCCGCGGTCTTCACACTGCTGCCCATCTCAAACCCCCACCGATCGAATCGATCTCGCGAGTCGCAGCTTGGCCGCCGAGTCCTCCCCAATTGGTTAACGCGGTTAGGCCTGTTCGATAGCCATGTTGTCGATCAGCCGCGTGGTCCCCATCCGCGCCGCCGCCAGCAACCGCCGCGCCCGTCCCGCGACCGGCCCGCCCAGCGACGCCGCATCGACCAGCTCGACATAGTCCACGGCGAACCCGGCCCGCGGCAGCGCCGCCCTGGCCTCGCCCAGCGCCGTCCCGACGTCCTCGCCGTCCCCGATCGCCCGCGCCGCCGCCGCCAGCGCGCGCGGCAGCGCCGTCGCCCGCCCCCGCTCGTCCGCGCTCAGATAGCCGTTGCGCGACGACAGCGCCAACCCGTCCGCCTCGCGCACCGTCGGCACCCCGATCACCTCGACCCCAAGGTCCAGATCGACCGCCATCCGCCGCACCACCGCCAGCTGCTGCCAGTCCTTCTCCCCGAAATAGGCGACGTCCGGCCTCCCTTGAGCGAACAGCTTGGCCACCACCGTCGCGACCCCGTCGAAATGCCCCGGCCGCGCCGCCCCGTCGAGCACGCCCGTCAGCCCGCCCCCCACCGACACCCCCGTCGCGAAGCCCGCCGGGTACATGACCTCGACAGGCGGTGCCCACAGCAGGTCGCACCCCGCGCGCTCAAGCATCGCGGCGTCCTCCGCCTCCCGCCGGGGATAGCGCGCCAGATCCTCGCCCGGTCCGAACTGCTTCGGGTTCACGAAGATCGACGCCGCCACGCGAGCGCCGTCCGCCCGCGCGGCCTCGACCAGCGCCAGGTGCCCCGCATGGAGCGCGCCCATCGTCGGCACCAGCGCCACCCGCGCGCCCGCCGCCCGGAACCTGGCCAGGGCGGCGCGCAAGGCGTCCAGGTCACGGACGGTCAGCATGGAGAAAACCCTCGTTAGTAGCCCCCCGGAGCCTTATGGAGCGGTGAACGGCCAAGCAACCAAGGACCTCCGCCGCCATGGCGACCGCCCCCGCAGCCCCCGCCCCCTCCGGCCCGCACGTCATCGTGTTCGCCAACGAGAAGGGCGGCACCGGCAAGTCGACCACCGCCGTCCATGTCGCGATCGCGCTGGCGGCCAAGGGCGCGAGGGTCGCCTGCCTCGATCTCGACCACCGCCAGCGCACGGTGGGCCGCTATCTCGACAACCGCGCCGCCACGATCAAGCGCACCGGCGCGGACCTCCCCATGCCCGTCCACGCCACCCATGACGGCCATACGGACAGCGTGTTCGAGGAGCTGTGGCACTCGCTGTCCGACGGGGCCGACTTCCTGGTCGTCGATACGCCGGGCCGCGACGACCCCTACGCCCGCCTCGCCGCCTCGCTCGCCACCACGCTGGTGACGCCCATGAACGACAGCTTCGTCGATTTCGACCTGATCGGCCAGGTCGATCCCGAGACCTTCAAGGTCACGCGCCCTTCCTTCTACGCCGAGCTGATCTGGGACGCGCGCAAGCAGCGCGCGCGCGCCGACGGCACCACCATCGACTGGGTCGTGCTGCGCAACCGCCTCCAGCATATCGAGGCGCGCAACATGCGCCGCGTGTCCGATGCGCTGGGCCAGCTGTCCAAGCGCGTCGGCTTCCGCATCATTCCCGGCCTCGGCGAGCGCGTGATCTACCGCGAGCTCTTCCCCTCGGGCCTGACCATGATCGACGCCAAGATGTTCGGCTCGATGGGCCTGTCCCACGTCGCCGCCCGCCAGGAACTGCGCGAGATGATGGCCGCGCTGCAACTGCCCGAAGCCGGCGCGGCCCAACCCGCCCCCGATCACGTCCCCGCCGAGGCCGCCGCGTGAAGTACCTCCTCCTGGCCCTGGTCGCCTTCGCGATCTGGCGCTTCCTGCTGCGCCGCCCCAAGCGCGCCACGCTCGTCGACCGCAACGAAGCGCAAGCGAGGGCGGTGCTCGGCGTCGCCCCCGACGCCGACGCCGAAACCATCCGCGCCGCCCACCGCCGCCTCGTCGCCGGCGTCCACCCCGACCGCGGCGGCTCGGCGGAACTGGCGCGCCGGGTGAACGCGGCCAGGGACCTGCTGCTGGGGCGGATGGAGTAGACGGGCGATCGCTGCGTCGGCCGTTCCCGCATGAGCAAGAAAGCGCGGCTCGTCCCGCTCCTGTTCGGCGCCGTGCCGATCAGGGCCATCAACGACGCGCTCGGCCTGGAGCTGGATGAAGGACAGGCGGTCATGTCGGTGAACGCGCAGCGCCATGCCCAGCGCCGCCACCCCGCCGACTTCGCCCGCTGCTTCCCGCACATCGCCTCGGTCGTCACCAATCCGCTCTATGTCCGCGACGATTTCAGGAACGACGGCAAGATCGAGCTGGTCGGCAGGCCGCCCGCGCTCGGCGATTATCTGCTGGTCGCCGTCGAGATCGCGCTGGACGAGCAGGGCCGCTACAACGTCGTGTCGTTCTATCCGGTGTCGGAAAACAAGGTGGCCGGACGCCGCGCCTCGGGCCACCTCCGACGCCTGCGGCTGATATGAAAAGACCCCCCGACCAATCGGCCGAGGGGTCATGCTTGCGAAGCTCTAGCCGGGCTGCCCACCCCCGGATCTCTTCACCTCTTTCGAGGCTACTGTACCACCAGGACCGCGATCCCGATGGTGTGTGAGGAGGCTGTTCTCACCTCTAAAGCATCGCTTGCTTACAGATATAGATGGCGGTGTGTCGCCAACAAGTCAACGTACGTCGCGCCCACGCGTTCACCATCCGCGCCGCCCACCCCCGCCTCATCGCCGGCGTACACCCCGACCGCGGCGGCTCGGCGGAACTGGCGCGCCGGGTCAACGCGGCAAGGGACCTGCTGCTGGGGTGGATAGAGTAGGACGGCTGTGATTCAGTTGTCGGCTGCTCCCGTTCCAAAATTATCTTGTTCGCACACGATCTTATCAGAATCGAAAGCGAACTTCCGTTTAGGTTAGCCTTGCCTTGACCCAGTCCATGATGACCGGTTTTTTATAAGGCGAGTACCGCGTCAGATGCGGCACAACCACGACGTTGATGCTTCCTGCGCCCAGGCCGGCTTTGAAAGCATGGCAGGTAAACCCGGGCTGCTCGGCCGGGATGCTCTCAATTACGTCAGGCTTGAGGAAGGCACGAAGATAGGCGAACGCCGACTTTTCGCGGCCGCTTCCGAAAGCTAGGATCGATCGAGGCTGAACGCTTTCCAGTATGATTTGATGAAGCGGCCAGCATCGCTCGGCATCGCCGTCCATGTTCTGATGCGTCGTAATTCCGGTCGAGCGAGTCATTACGATATTGCTGGCGGGAACGTCGCGGGGTTCAAATCCGAGGCCCGATAGAAATCGAGTAACCTGCTTCTGGAGTTTGGCCAAGCCTGGTGGTCGACTCTCCCAAGAGTAGTCCAGATACTCATTCAATCCGCTTGAAATATCGTCAATCGATTGGGTCAGAGTGCTGGGCAGCGTACCGCCAGGGTTTGTTCCAAGAAAGTATATCGGAAACGGATCGAGGGTTGCGGCTGAACTATAAAGAACCTTGCCCGGCGTGTTTGCCAGCGGAACATCGACCGACAGGCGCTCGCGCAGCGCCGCTATGCATTCGGTAGCAGTCACCGTTCCTTGTAATCCTGAAGATGTTGGCGATCGCTGCGGAAATACCCGCCTTCGATATAGCCGACCAGCCAAGACGCGGAAACTTGCCCTCCTTGCGTGTACGCGGATTTGTTACCGGTGAAATCCACGGCACCCAGCAGACTAATCAGCCCCTCCCCTGTGACGCCTGGATTGGCTTCGGCGACCGTGTAAATCTTCCCAAAAACGCTTGTTCGGGACAGCGGTTCTCTCGGGCCTGCCATCAACCGTGTTTGACGCAGCTTAAATTTCGCGGGGATCGCGTTCGCGTTACCGGACACCGCATGATCGGCCGCATACTTACGGAGCTCGATACCGTTGAGCTTGAGTGAGGGAGCATAGGTCTGGGCGTTCGTCAGCGGACCCGCGCCTTCAGCTAGGCGACCGATCGAGTTGATTAACTCCTCCTCTCGGTCCCACGGCTCAACCATGTGTACGCTGTCGATGGTTCGGACAACCTCGGCGCCGTTGGCCCAGATCGACCGGATCATTTCCACCTTGGCACCGGATCGCGCTGGATCACGAGCTTCCTCTTCGTGAGCGAAGAGTCGTAAGCCCTGCCCTATCCCGACGTAGAATGGCGTGCCTAAACCGCCGGCTTTCAGCTTCCCGTCCGGCACGCGCAGCAGGTAGACGTAATGCGGGCCGCCGCCAGAGTTGGCGATAAACTTGGCCAAGTCGGCGCGATCGGAAATTGGCCAGTCATGCATAGCTCCTCCCACTGGTAAACAGCCGAATTGAATTGCGCGACTGTGATCCTCTGGACTCTTTCAAGGGACGGGTATGTGTCAACAGTCGCCTACCAGTCTGAACGACCAAACACGTCGATCCGCCATCCAGTGAGCCAAGGCGTTCGCGTTTCTGAAGTTTCGGCCTGGAAAACAGTTTCGCCATCGCTCACTGCAATAGTGCTTACCCATCCTGACTGCCAT
>CAXTFF010000151.1:0-5388 GCA_964243325.1 uncultured Sphingomonas sp. | reverse complement strand
CTGGTCGACATGATCGAGACGCAGCGCGCCTACGAGGTCAATTCCAAGATGATCTCGGCGACCGACGACATGCTCAAATACGTGAACCAGAACCTGTGATGGCGACCAAGGCACCCATGGCGTTCGGCATCGACCGCTGGATCGAGCTCGCGCTGGCGAGCGCGGCGGGCGCGCTGACCGTCCTCGCCTTCGCGCCCGACGGCGCGGACGCGCAGGTCTTCGGGCGCAGGCAGGCCCCCGAGGACTGGAGCGCCGCGCGGCCGACCGTGCCGGCGCCGGTCGCGGCGACGGGGTCGATCTTCTCGCCCGGCGACGGTTACGCCGCTTTGCACGAGGGCTGGCGCGCCCGCCGGGTCGGCGATCCGCTGACGATCGTGCTGGTGGAGCGGACCGCGGCGACCAAGTCGGCGGGGTCGAAGCTCGACTCCGACGGCGGTTTCGGGCTGTCGCCGCCCTCCACGGGGCCGTTGTCGTTGTTCAACCCGAGCGACGTGCGCGCGAGCGGTAATCGCAACTTCACGGGGACGGGCCAGACCAACCAGGCGAACTCGCTGTCGGGCGAGGTGTCGGTGATGGTCGCCGAGGTCTATCCCAACGGCACCATGCTGGTGCGCGGCGAGAAGCGCGTGACGCTGAACCGCGGCGACGAGTTCGTGCGCATCAAGGGCGTGGTCAGGATCGCGGACGTGGACGCGAACAACCGCGTGCCGTCCACCCGCGTGGCCGACGCGCGGATCAGCTACACCGGCCGCGGCGACGTCGCGCGCGCCGGGCGGCAGGGTTGGCTCAGCCGCTTCTTCCAAGTCGTCAGCCCGTTTTGAGGACCGCCATGTTCCGCCTCCTACTGACCCTGCTCGCGGGCCTCGCGGTCGCCTCCCCCGCGCACGCCGACCGGATCAAGGACCTGGGCGCGTTCCAGGGCATCCGGTCGAACCAGCTGACCGGCTACGGCGTCGTGGTCGGCCTGCCGGGGACGGGGGACGACAATCTGGAATACACGGTGCAGTCGCTCAAGGCCGTCGCGTCGCGGTTCGGGCTGCAGCTGCCGCCGGGCGTCAATCCGGGGATGAAGAACGCCGCGGTCGTGCTGATCACGGCCGAGCTGCCGCCCTTCGCCAAACCGGGGCAGCGGCTGGACATCACCGTCGCGTCGATGGGCAAGGCCAAGTCGCTTCGCGGCGGCAGCCTGATCCTGACGCCGCTCTTGGGCGCGGACAACCAGATCTACGCGATGGCGCAGGGGAACCTGGCGGTCGGAGGCCTGGGCGCGGAAGGCGCGGACGGGTCGCGCATCGTCGTCAACATCCCGTCCAGCGGCCGCATCCCCGAGGGCGCGACCGTGGAGCGCGCGGTGGCGACGGGGTTCGACCAGTCCGCCGCGCTGACCTTCAACCTGCAACGCGCCGACTTCACCACGGCGCAGAACGTCGCGGGCGCGATCAACCGGCTGCTCGGCGGCGGCACCGCGCAGGCGATCGACGCGGTGTCGGTGCGGGTCTCCGCGGCCGGCGGCGCGGAGAGCCGGTCGACGCTGATGGCGCGGATCGAGAATCTGGACGTGGTGTCGGCCGAACCGTCGGCCAAGGTCATCGTCAACGCGCGCACGGGGACGGTGGTCATCAACTCGGCGGTGCGCGTCGGCCCGGCGGCGGTCCGCCACGGCAAGCTGACGGTCCGCATCGACGAGGCGCAGCAGGTCGTGCAGCCCGAGGGCCTGTCGAACGGCGAGACCGCGATCGAGCAGCGCTCCAACGTGCAGGTCGTGGAAGAAAAGAAGCCGATGTTCCTGCTGAACCCCGGCCCCAAGCTGGCCGACGTGGTCAAGGCGGTGAACGCGATCGGCGCGAGCCCGGCCGACCTGGTCGCGATCCTGGAAGCATTGAAGCAGGCGGGCGCGCTGAAGGCGGAGTTGATCGTGCTATGAGCGAGGTGGCCAAAACAGGCGTGGTCGGCGTGTCGACCGACAATTCGCGGCTCGCCTCCGCGGACAATCTGAAAAAGGCGGGAGAGAAGTTCGAGTCGGTGTTCACGGGCATGATGCTGGGCGCGATGAGGAAGGCCTCGCTCGCCGACACGCTGTTCGAGTCCAAGGCGCTCGACACCTTCCGCGACATGCAGGACCAGCGGATCGCCGAGAGCATGGCGACGCATTCGCCGATCGGCATCGGCCGCGCGATGACGGAGTTCCTGGGGCGGTCGCAACCCGATCTTAACGAGTCGCCGCCCACACCGGCGGAATGAGCGACCTCCTTTCCATCGGCGCGTCGGGCGTCCGCGCCTATCAGAGCGCGCTGACGACCGTGTCGGAGAACATCGCGGGCACCGGCGTCGAGGGCTACTCGCGCCGGCAGGTGCGTTTGAGCGAGGTGCAGGTCACGGGCGGGCTGGCCTCGGGGGCGCGCGCCAACGGGATGGGCGTCGTCGCGGCGGGCATCATGCGCGCGGGCGACGCGTATGCCGACGAGGCGGTGCGGTCGTCCACGTCGGACGTCTCGCGCACGGCCGGCGGGGCCGCGTGGCTCGGCCGGATCGAGAGCGCGCTGACGGGCGACAAGCTGGCCGAGCGGCTGTCGGGCTTCTTCGGATCGAGCCGCGCGCTCGGCGCGGAGCCGACCTCCACGGCGCTCAGGACGGGGATGCTCGGCGCGGCGGAAGGAGCCGCGATCGCGTTCGGCGCGACGGGCCGCGCGCTCGACCAAGTGGCGGACGACCTCGACTCCAACGCGGTCCAGTCGGCGCAGGACCTGACGCAGCTGGCGGGCACGCTCGCCAAGATCAATCTGGGGCTGGGGCGCGTGAAGCCGGAGACCGCCGCGTCGGCGCAGCTTTCCGACCAGCGCGACCAGGTGCTGGGGCAGATGAGCGGGCTGGTCGACCTGAACGCCTCGCTCGACGCGTACGGCCGCGCGACGGTCAAGCTGGGCGGGCGGAACGGGCCGGTGCTGGTCGACTCGGCGCGGTCGGGTCAGGTCGGCTATGCTCGGTCGGGCGGCGTGGTGGCGCTGACGCTGTCGTTCGCGGGCGAGGGCGCGACGCTGAACCCGCAAGGGGGGGCGTTGGCGGGGATCGCCGACGCGGCGATGCGGCTGAACGACACGCGCGGGCAGCTGAACGCGGTCGCCGCGCGCTTCGCCGCCGCCGTCAACAAGGTGCAGGCGAACGGCGACGACCTGAACGGCGCGCCCGGCAAGCCGTTGTTCCAAGCGGGCGCGTCGCCGACCGACCTGACCGTGGCGATCACCGACCCGGCGGGCATCGCCGCGTCGTCCAGGGGCGGCGGCCCGCGCGACGGGAGCAACCTGGACGGGTTCCAGGCGCTCCGGACCGCGTCGGGGGCCGAAGGGGCGGCGATCGCGCTCGTCACCGACAACGCCGCCAGCTTGCGCCAGCGTCAGGCGATCGCCGAGGCGCAGGGCGCGATCCGCGACGGCGCGGTGACCGCGCGCGCGCAGAAAGCCGGTGTCGATCTGGATAACGAGGCGGTCGACCTGCTCCGCTTCCAGCAGGCCTATCAGGCGTCGAGCCGCGTGATCCAGGTCGCGCGCGAGACGTTCCAGTCGATCCTCGAGATCAGGTGACGCCCATGCAAGTTCCGACCTCGCTGTTCTACGACGCCTCGGCCCGGCGGATGAGCGGGCTCAATGCGCGCGCGGGCGTGCTGCAGGCGCAGATCGCCACCGGCAAGAAGCTGGCGGCCCCGTCCGACGACGCGGTCGCGTCGCAGCAGCTGGCCGAGTTCCGCCGCCGGGACGCCGACGGCAAGGTGTACGGCGCGAACATGACGGTCGCGGGCGCGCTGCTGAAGCAGGCGGACTCGACGCTGGGCTCGATCGCCGCGCAGATGCAGCGCGCCATCGAGCTGACGACGCAGGCGAGCAACGGGACTTTGTCGGTCGACGACCGGCGCGTGATCGGGGCCGAGCTGTCCGCGATCGTCGGCCAATTGGTCGATCTGGGGAACACCAGGGATCTGCGCGGGCAGCCGCTGTTCGGCAGCGCCGACGGGGTCAAGGCCGTGGCGCGCGCGGCGGACGGGAGCTTCGCGTTCGCGTCGACGACCGTGTCGCCGATCCCGATCGCCGACGGGCAGACGGTGCAGGCGACCGAGACCGCCCAGCGGGTGTTCGGTGCGAACGGCGCGGACGTGTTCACCGTGCTGTCGACGCTGGCCGCCGCGCTGGAAGCGGGAACGGCGGACGGTGGCGAGGCGTCGGGGTCGCTCGACGCGCTGACGGCCGCCAACGACCAGGTCGGGCTGGTGCGCGCGTCGCTGGGCGCGCGGGGCGCCCGGATCGATCTCGCCCAGGCGATGCTGGTGGAGACGAACACCGACCGCGAGGAGCTGCGCTCGTCGCTGGAGGACGTGGACGTGACCGCCGCGGTCACCGAGCTGCAGAAGACGATGACGGTGCTGCAGGCGACGCAGGCGAGCTTTTCCAAGCTGTCGAGCCTGTCGCTGTTCAGCTACCTGCGGTGACCCCCGAGCCCTCTCCCGCGTAGCCCTACGCGGGAGAGGAGTTTCGGACCGAAATCCCCCGCCCCGGTAAGAACTTGGCCACCTATCGCCGTTAACGATGACCCCAAGTCACGGGGAAGAACCACACCATGTTTCCGGCAATCGGCCTCGTCGTCCTCATCGCCATGGTGTTCGGCGGATTCGCCATCACCGGCGGCGCGCTCGGCCCGGTGCTGCACGCGCTGCCGCACGAGATGCTCATCATCGGCGGGGCGGCGGCGGGCGCGCTGATCATCGGCAATTCGGGCGCCGAACTGAAGGCGATGGGCGGCGGGCTGGGCAAGGTGTTCAAGGGCCCGCGCTGGAAGAAGCAGGACTTCCTGGACGTCATCTTCCTGGTGTCCAAGCTGATGAAGATGCTGCGGACCGAAGGGCCGATCGCGCTGGAGCCGCATGTCGAGGACCCGAAATCGTCGGCCGTGTTCGCGGAATATCCGCGGCTCCAGGCGGACGGCACGCTCGTGAACCTCATCGCCGACACGCTGCGGCTGGTGGTCGTGTCGTCGGGCACGCTCGACGTCCATGCGGTCGAGGACGTGATGGACAACGCCATCAAGACGCACCACCACGAGGTCGAAAGCCCGCACGTCACCTTGTCGAGCCTGGCCGACGCGCTGCCCGCGCTGGGCATCGTCGCGGCCGTGCTGGGCGTGGTCAAGACGATGGGATCGATCGACCAGCCGCCGGCCGTGCTGGGCGGGATGATCGGGTCGGCGCTGGTGGGGACGTTCCTGGGCGTGCTGCTGGCGTACGGCATCGTGTCGCCGCTGGCGTCGCGGCTGAAGCAGGTGATCGACGCGGACGCCGCGATCTACGGCGTGGTCAAGCAGATCATCATCGCCTCGCTCCACGGCCATCCGCAGCCGCTGGTG
>CAXTFF010000150.1:0-5449 GCA_964243325.1 uncultured Sphingomonas sp. | reverse complement strand
GCGGGCGCGTGATCGAGATCGCGCTGTCCGTCGAGGCGCCGTGGCCGGAGGCGGACTGGGACGCGCTGGCGGGGCGCGCCGCGCGCGCGGCGGTCGAGCGGACGCCGCATGGCGGGCTGGCCACCTCGCCCGCGCTGATCGAGATATCGGTGCGGCTGACCTCGGACGAGGAAGTGCGCGGGCTCAACCGGCAGTATCGGGGCAAGGACAAGCCGACCAACGTCCTCTCCTTTCCGATGATCCAGCCCGACCTGATCGAGAGCGTCACGGCCAACTCGGACGACGGCGAGGTGCTGCTCGGCGACATCGCGCTCGCCCACGGCGTGTGCGCGGCGGAGGCGGCGGAGCGCGGCGTCGCGGTCGCCGACCACGCGGCGCACCTGATGGTGCACGGCGTCCTGCATCTGCTCGGCTATGATCACGCCGACGACGTGGCGGGCGACGCGATGGAACGGATCGAGCGCGACGCGTTATCCTCGATCGGACTGCACGACCCCTATCCCGTAGACGAGGACTGACCACCGATCATGGCCGAAGGCCCCAACGCCGCCGAACCCGACAGTATCTGGGGCGGCCTCCGACGCGCGATCTTCGGCGAGCAGGCGGAGGACAAGCTCCGCGACCAGCTGGAGGAGGCGATCGACCGGCACGAGGGCGATCCCGCCCCCGACGCGGCGGGCGACCTGTCGCCGCTGGAGCGGCAGATGGTCCGCAACCTCCTCCATTTCGGCGAGCGCGACGCGGGCGACGTGGGCGTGCCGCGCGCCGACATCGTGGCGGTCGAGGAGAACACCTCGTTCGGCGAGCTCGTGCGCATCTTCGCCGAGGCCGGGCACAGCCGCCTGCCCGTCTACCGGGGCAAGCTCGACCACATCGTGGGCATGATCCACATCAAGGACGTGTTCGCGATCCTGGCGACGGGCAAGGCCAAGCCGCCCACCCTCACCGGGCTGATCCGCGAGCCGTTGTTCGTGCCGATGTCGCGCGGCGCGCTCGATCTGCTGGCGGACATGCGGAGCAAGCGCGTGCATCTGGCGGTGGTGCTCGACGAGTATTCGGGGACGGAAGGCCTCGTCACGATCGAGGACCTGATCGAGGAGATCACCGGCGAGATCGAGGACGAGCATGACGACGCGCCCCAGGCGCTGATCGTGCCGCTCCCCGGCGGCGCTTGGGAGGCGGACGCGCGCGCCGAACTGGAGGACGCGGCCGCGCTGATCGACGCTCGGCTGGGCGAGGCGGACGAGGACGTCGATACGCTGGGCGGGCTCGCGGCCGTGCTGGCGGGACGCGTGCCGAGCGTGGGCGAGCATGTCGACCACCCGTCGGGCTGGCGGCTGGAGATCGTCGAGGCGGACGAGCGGCGGATCAACCGGCTGCGGCTGCATCCGCCGCGACCCGAGCCCGAGGATCCGGAGGAGTAGCGATCCGGTCGCTGATCGCCCCACTCGCTCAGGGCCATCAGATTAAATCACTCGCTGGATTTGTCGTGACGGCCTATATGGATCGCAGCGAATTCGAGACGGAGTGTGAACACATGGACGCGATCACCAAGGGCAGCCCGCTCAACGACCCGGGCAAGCAGCCCGCCGCGATGCGGACGCTGCTGGGGCGCACCAACAAGGACTGGTGGCCGAACCATCTGTCCGTGGACATCCTTCACCAGCGCGGCGTGTCGCCCGACCCGATGGGCGACGATTTCAGCTACGCCAAGGCCTTCCTGGAGCTCGATTACGCCGCCGTGAAGCGCGACCTGACCGCGCTGATGATCGACAGCAAGTCCTGGTGGCCCGCCGATTACGGCCATTACGGCCCGTTCTTCATCCGGCTGGCGTGGCACGCGGCGGGCACCTACCGCACCGGCGACGGCCGCGGCGGCTCGTCCTCGGGCCAGCAGCGCTTCGCGCCGCTCAATTCGTGGCCGGACAACGGCAACCTCGACAAGGGCCGCCGCCTGCTGTGGCCGATCAAGCAGAAGTACGGCGCCAAGCTGTCCTGGGCGGACCTGTTCATCCTGACGGGCAACGTCGCGATGGAGTCGATGGGCAGCCCGGTATTCGGCTTCGGCGGCGGCCGCGCCGACGTGTTCGAGCCCGAAAAGGACATCTACTGGGGCACCGAGGAGGAGTGGCTCGGCCAGACGCGTATCGACGAGGAGGCGGGGCTCGCGCTCGAAAATCCGCTCGCCGCGATCCAGCACGGCCTGATCTACGTCAATCCGGAGGGTCCCGGCGGCTGCCCCAACCCGGCGGGCTCGGCGCGCGACATGCGCGAGACCTTCGCGCGCATGGGCATGAACGACATCGAGACCGCGGCGCTGACCGCGGGCGGCCACACCTTCGGCAAGGCGCACGGCGCGGGCGATCCGAGCCATGTGGGCGCGGAGCCCGAGGGGTCCGACATCGCGGCGCAGGGTCTGGGCTGGGCGTCGACGCATGAGACCGGGCACGGCGACCACACGATCACGTCGGGCCTGGAAGGATCGTGGACGCCGACGCCGATCCAGTGGGACATGACGTATTTCGACATGCTGCTCGACCACGAGTACGAGCTGGTCAGGAGCCCGGCGGGCTCGCACCAGTACCAGCCGGTCGGCAACCCGGCCGAGACGCTGGCTCCGGCCGCCCACTCGCCCGACAAGCGCGTGCCGACCATGATGTCGTCGGCCGACATGGCGCTCAAGGTCGATCCCGCCTACCGCGCCATCATCGAGCGGTTCCGGGCCGATCCCGAGTATTTCGGCGACCAGTGGGCGCGCGCTTGGTTCAAGCTGTGCCACCGCGACATGGGGCCCAAGGCGCGCTATCTCGGCCCCGAGGTCCCCGCCGAGGACCTGATCTGGCAGGACCCGATCCCCAAGGCCGATGGCAAGCCGATCGACGAGAACGACGTGGCGGGCCTCCGCCTGGCGATCGCGGACACGGGCCTGTCGGTCGCCGAGCTGGTCGGCACCGCCTGGGCGTCGGCCTCGACCTATCGCCAGTCGGACCACCGCGGCGGCGCGAACGGCGCGCGCATCCGGCTGGAGCCGCAGCTTAGCTGGGAGGTCAACCAGCCCGAGCAGCTCCACCGCGTCCTCCAGGTGTACGAGGGCGTCAAGGCGGCGTTCGACGGCGCGCGCGAGGACGGCAAGAAGGTGTCGATCGCCGACCTGATCGTGCTGGGCGGCTCCGTCGGCGTCGAGCGCGCCGCCGCCGCGGCGGGCCACGCGGTCGAGGCCCCGTTCACGCCGGGCCGCACCGACGCGACCGCGGAGCAGACCGACGCCGAGAGCTTCGACGTGCTGGAGCCCAAGGCGGACGCGTTCCGCAACTACCTGTCCGTCAAGTTCTCCGTGCCGACCGAGGAGCTGATGGTCGACCGTTCGCAGCTGCTGGGCCTGGCCGCGCCGGAAATGGCGGTGCTGGTCGGGGGCCTGCGCGTCCTGGGCGTCAACCATCCCAAGGCGGAGCGCCACGGCGTGTTCACCGACCGGGTCGGGACGCTGTCCAACGACTTCTTCGTGAACCTGCTCGACATGGGCACCGCGTGGAAGCAGGTTTCCGACGAGTCGGACGAGGAGTTCGTGGGCACCGACCGCGACACGCACGAGCAGCGCTGGACCGCGTCGCGCACCGACCTGGTGTTCGGCTCCAACTCGCAGCTGCGCGCGCTGGCGGAGGTCTATGCCTGCGCCGACGCCGGGCAGAAGTTCGTGCGCGACTTCGTCAAGGCGTGGACCAAGGTGATGGAAGCCGACCGCTTCGACCTGCGTTACGGCGTCGATGTCGCGGGCGATACGGATCGCGTCGTCACTGTCTGACGCGCGACTGACCGAAAAACGAAGAAGGGCCGTCGGTGACGAGACCGGCGGCCCTTTTCATTCCTCCCCGGCACGGGGAGGGGGACCGCCCGCGTTCCTCACGCGGGTGGTGGAGGGGGACTCGCCGGTGAGGGCCCCGGGGCGGGCGACGGAGGCCGGATCGTCGCGGGCGCCGGGGTATTGCCGGACAGCCCCCCTCCACCACCGCGCTGAAGAGGCGCGGCGGCTCCCCTCCCCGCGATGCGGGGAGGATCCAAGAAGGGCGGCACCTCTTCAATCTTCCCCCTCCGGGGGAGGATTGCGGGTCGCTCCCTACCCGCCTACCTCTCCTTCATGCTCCGTCCCATCCTGATCGTCTCCGGCCTCCTCGCGCTCGTCGGCGCGGCCATCTTCGCTTGGCTCGCCTGGCCCGACACCGCCAAGCTGCCGCTTGAGGCGGTGGCGGGCAATCGCCCGACCATTTCCGCGCCGCGCGTCCAGACGCTGCCCACCGTCAAGATCGCCGAGGTCGTCGGCTGGAACGGCGCGCGGCCGACGCCCGCCGCCGGCCTGGCGGTCCAGCCTTTCGCCAGCGGGCTCGACCATCCGCGCTGGCTGTACCGGCTGCCCAACGGCGACGTGCTGGTGGCCGAGACCAATTCGCCGCCGCGGCCCAAAAAGGGGATCACCGACGTGGTGATGGGCTGGCTGCTCGGCCGCGCGGGCGCGGGTGTGCCGTCGGCCAACCGCATCACCCTGCTCCGCGACGCGGACGGCGACGGCGCGGCGGAGGTCAAGACGCCGTTCATGACCGGGCTCAACTCGCCCTTCGGCATGGCGCTCCACAAGGGGCAGCTGTATGTCGGCAACACCGATGCGCTCGTGCGCGTACCCTATGTCGACGGGCAGACGCGGATCACCGCCCGGCCCGAGCTGGTCGTGAAGCTCAACCCGGCCGGCAACCACTGGTCGCGCGGCGTGATCGTCGCGCCCGACGGCGAGACGCTGCTCGTCTCCGTCGGATCGTCGTCCAACATCGCGGAGAAGGGACTGGAGGCCGAGAAGTACCGCGCCAACATCCTGGAGGTGCGCCCCGACAAGACTTGGCGCGTCTATGCGGCGGGCCTGCGCAACCCGGTCGGCATGGCGATCAACCCCGTCACCAAACAGCCCTGGACGGTCGTCAACGAGCGCGACATGCTCGGCTCCGACCTCGCGCCCGATTACCTGACGCAGGTGGAGTTCGGCGACCATTTCGGCTGGCCGTGGTTCTATTGGGGCGGCTATCCCGACCGCCGCGTCGAGCCGGGCAACGCGCCGCTCCAGCAATATTCCAAGCGCCCCGACTACGCCATGGGCCCGCACGTCGCGGCGCTCGGGCTGACCTTCACCGACGGGCTGAAGCTCGGGCAGCGGTTCGGGAACGGCGCGATCGTGGGCGAGCACGGGTCGTGGAACCGGAAGCCGGTGTCGGGGTACAAGGTCGTCTACGTCCCGTTCGGCGCGAACGGGTTCCCGGTGCCCGGGGCCAAACCCGTCGATCTGCTCGGCGGGTTCCTGGACGGCGAGGGCAAGGCGCGCGGGCGGCCCGTGGGCGTGATCGCCGACCGCGCCGGGGCGCTGCTGGTGGCGGACGATGTGGGGAACGTCATCTGGCGGGTGGCGCAG
>CAXTFF010000149.1:0-5473 GCA_964243325.1 uncultured Sphingomonas sp. | reverse complement strand
TGGTGCCGTCGGTGACGTAGGCGCCGTAGCGGCCCTCCATCAGCTTGATCTCGGCCTCCGTGCGCGGGTGCTTGCCCAATTCCTTGAGCGGCGCACGCGCCGCGCCACGCTGCGGGCGACCGCCGCCGGCCGCCGCTTCGGCGAGCTTGACCACGGCGGCGTTCATGCCGGTCTCGAACACCTCGGCGGTGGAGGTCAGGCGCGCGTACTTGCCCGCGTGTTTCAGGTACGCGCCGTAGCGGCCGATCGCGGCGGTGATGTCCTCGCCGGTCTCGGGGTGCTTGCCGACGGTGCGCGGCAGGCTGAGGAGTTTCAGCGCCCATTCCAGGTCGAGTTCGCCGATGTCCTTGGGGATCGAGGCCATCCTGCGCGCCTCGCCCTCGCCGATTTGGATGTAGGGGCCGAAACGCCCCGACTTGCGCTCGACGGGGAGGTCGGTGGCCGGGTCAACGCCCAGCGTCGTGGGGCCGGTGTCGGCGCCTTCCGCGCCCTCGCCGCCTTGGGCGAAGCGGCGGGTGTATTTGCAGTCGGGATAGTTTGAGCAGGCGATGAACGCGCCGAACTTGCCGCCGCGCAACGCCAGCTGGCCCTCGCCGCAGTTGGGGCACAGGCGCGGGTCGCCGCCGTCCGCCAGTTCGGGGAACAGGTAGGGCGCCAGGAACAGGTCGAGCGCGGCGGTCACTTCGCTGGGTTTCTGCTCCATGACGTCGGTGGTGAGCGGCTTGAAGTCGCGCCAGAAGGCGTCGAGCACCGCCTGCCACTGGGCGCGGCCGCCCGACACCTCGTCCAGCTCGTCCTCGAGCCCGGCGGTGTAGTCGTAGCCGACATATTTCTCGAAGAAGCGTTCGAGGAACGCGGTGACGAGCCGACCGCTCTCCTCGGCGAAGAAGCGATTCTTCTCCAGGCGCACATAGGCGCGGTCCTTGAGCGTCTTGATGATCGACGCGTAGGTGGAGGGGCGGCCGATGCCGAGCTCCTCCATGCGCTTGACCAGCGACGCTTCGGAGAAGCGCGGGGGCGGCTGGGTGAAGTGCTGTTCGGCGTTCACGGCCTTCTTCGCGGGGGCGTCGCCCTCGCGCATCCGCGGCAGGCGGCGGCTGTCCTCGTCCTGCGTGTCGTCCGAGCCTTCCTCGTAGAGCGCGAGATAGCCGGGGAAGAGCACGACCTGGCCGGTGGCGCGGAGCAGGTGGCGGCCGGTGCCTTCCGCCAGCTCGACCGTGGTGCGCTCCAGGCGGGCGCTGGCCATCTGCGACGCGAGCGCGCGCTTCCAGACGAGGTCGTAGAGGCGGGCGTGGTCGCCCGAGCCGACCTTGTCGCGGGCGAAGTCGGTGGGGCGGATCGCCTCGTGCGCCTCCTGCGCGTTCTTGGCCTTGGAGGTGTACTGGCGCGGCTTGTCGGGGACGTAGCCCGCGTCGTAGCGGTTCGCGACCGCGAGGCGCGCGGCGCTGATCGCCGAGCCGTCCATCTGGACGCCGTCGGTCCGCATGTAGGTGATCGAGCCGTCCTCGTAGAGCTGCTGCGCGATCCGCATCGTGTGGTCGGCCGAGAAGCCGAGCTTGCGCGCGGCCTCCTGCTGGAGCGTCGAGGTGGTGAAGGGCGGGGGCGGGTTGCGCGTCGCGGGCTTGGTCTCGACCGACTGGACGGAGAACCTTCCCGTCTCGACGTCGCCTTTCGCCCGCAAAGCGTCGCCTTCGTTCCCGATCGACAGGCGGTCGAGCTTGCGGCCGTCCCACTGCGTCAGGCGGGCGGTGAAGGGGGTGCCGTCATGCTCCATCTGCGCGGTGACGGACCAGTATTCCTGCGCGCGGAACGCCTCGATCTCGCGTTCGCGCTCGACGATGAGGCGCAAGCTGACCGACTGGACGCGGCCCGCCGACTTGGCGCCCGGCAGCTTGCGCCAGAGCACGGGGGATAGGGTGAAGCCGACCAGATAGTCGAGCGCGCGGCGGGCCCGGTAGGCGTCGATCAGGTCGTGATCGAGCCCGCGCGGGCGCTTCATCGCGTCGGTGACGGCCTGTTTGGTGATCGCGTTGAAGGTGACGCGCTGGACGTCCTTGGGAAGCGCCTTGCGGTTCCGGAGCACCTCCTGGACATGCCACGAGATCGCCTCGCCCTCGCGGTCGGGGTCGGTGGCGAGGATCAGCCGGTCGGCCTTCTTGGCCTCGTCGGCGATGGCGCGGAGCTGCTTGGCCTTATCGGCGTAATTCTCCCATTCCATCGCGAAGCCCTCATCGGGGTTCACGGAGCCGTCGCGCGGCGGCAGGTCGCGGACGTGGCCGTAGCTGGCGAGCACGCGGAAATCGGGGCCGAGATACTTCTCGATGGTTTTCGCCTTGGCGGGCGATTCGACGATGACGAGCTGCATGGGGGCTATGTGGGGTCCTTACGTGTACACGCGAGGGTGAGGCGGCGGGTAGGGGCGCGTCAAGCGCGCCGCCGCGCCTGCCGGCCGGCGCGGCGGGTCCTGCGACTTCGGCGCGAAGACGCGTCCGTGTGCGGCTCGGGCGACGGCGCGCGCTCGGTGACCGGCGCCGCCCCGCGAACCGATGCGCCTTCATCATTGATAAACATCAAAGACCTAAACAACGCATGTTGCTCCCGTACCCGTCCGCCCGACATCCGACCCATTCAACCCGAGACCGCGACAATGACCATGGATTCCCTTGCGAAGAAGCGGGTCGTCATCGTGGACGATTCCCGGACGATGCAGGCGGTGCTGGAGAATGCGTTCAGCGACCGAACCGATTTCAACGTCGTCGGCGTGGCGGGCGACGCGCGCGCCGGTGCGGACCTGATCACGCTGCTGCGGCCCGACATCGCCACCATCGACCTCTGCATGCCGTATATCGACGGGGTCGGTCTGTTGGAAATGATCGGCCGACCTTCGTGCACATGCGCGATCACGGTTTCGGATCAGACGGCCAAGAACATCGCCTTGACCGCGAAGCTCCGGAAGGTGGGCGCGTTCGCCTGCTTGAGCAAACGCGAGCTCGCGGACGACCCGGAGGCGTTCTTCGGTAAAGTGGCGTCGGCGCATGAGGCGTTCCAGGTGGCGCGACGGCGTCAGATCGAAGCGATCGGCGGTCAGCCCAAGCCGGTCGGGGACCTTCCGGCTCCGTTCGCGACGGCGCCTGTCGCCTTTGGGTATCCGGTGCCGCAGGATGAGGAGCGCCGGCTCGACTTCTTGGGCCGGACCAAGCTCGGCGACGCCGTGCGCGAGCGTCAATTCGATCTGGTCACGAGGCATCTCGCGGCGGCGACGGCTTTTCCCGTCTGTCTCATGACGTTCATCGACAGGGACACCCAATGGATCAAGTCGTGCGAGGGACTGGAGGTGGAGAGCACGCCCAGGGAGCAGGCGTTCTGCAATTACACTATCAGCCAAGGCGGGGCGTTCGTGGTGGCCAACGCCATCGAAGACAGCCGCTTCGCGAACAATCCGCTCGTCAAGGACGGGCCGCAGATCCGAAGCTATGCCGGTCACCCCATCCTCTCGAACGATGGGACCCGCATCGGCGCGCTATGCCTAATCGACAACAAGGCCCGCACGGCGTCGAACGGCGTCCTGCGTCAGCTGGCCGGCATGGCCGAGATCGTGTCGGCGATGATAGAACAGCGACCGATACCGGCGAGGTGACCGACCGAGCGGGGACCCGGCCGGTCGCTTGCGCATGTGGCCGGTCGGATCCGGGCCGTAGGCGGATTCTTGCGACCGCCCGTTCTTCCCCGCCGGATACGGCGTCGGGCGGCCGGCGCGATCACCCCGATCCGCCGGCCGCCGCGGCCATCCGAGCGGCGGGCGCGACGGCCGGCTTCGAGCAGGCGCGTCGTACGGCGGCACCTCCGGGGTCGGCGGCGATGTCGGGCCGGTCGTCCTCCGCGCCGCGCTCAGCTGTCGGCCGTCGCGGCGAGCAACGGCAGCTGCTGGTGCTGCACGACGCGCCACACCTCATGCTCCAACCTGCGGATCACCGAGGTGCAATGCGCCTGGTACCCCGCCGCGCCCTCCTTTTCGGCGTGGACGTGGTAGGCGATGGCGATCAGCCCCTCCTGCGGGCGCGACACGCGGCGTTCGGTCAGCTCGGCGCGGTCCCAGATCGGGGTGGAGGACACGGCGGCGATCGCCTCCTCGCCGGAATGGACGTAAGGGGGCATCGGCAGGACCATCTGGACCTCCGGGTCGACCTTTTCGCGGTAGTTCTCCTCGCCTTCGAGCCATAGCGACTGCTCGAAGCCCCAGAGGCGGTCGTCGTCCATGCGTGCTGCTCCCGTGAGATGATACGGGGGTTCAAGCGCGCTTGGGGGGCGGATCGTTCCCCGCCTATCCGATCAGGCTGACGCGGCCCCCGGCGTGGCGTTCCAACCGGCCCGCCAGCTCCAGTTCGAGCAGGACCATGTAGACGGGCGCGGGGGCGTGGCCCGATTGGCGGATGAGTTCGTCGACGGGCACCGCGACGGGGCCGAGCAGCTGTTCGACGTCGCGGCGGGTGGCGTTGCTCGCGTCGAGCGGCGGGGGGCCGCAATAAGCGGAGGCTGGGGCGCGGACGCCATCGGAGGCGAGGGCGCGGGGGTCGATCGGCCCGATCTGTTGCAGGATATCGTCGGCGTTCTGCACGAGGATGGCTCCTTCGCGGATGAGGAGGTTGCAACCCTGGGCACGCGGGTCGAGCGGGGAACCGGGGACGGCCATGACCTCGCGGCCCGCCTCTCCCGCCAGGCGCGCGGTGATCAGCGAGCCGGATCTGGGCGCGGCCTCCACCACCACCGTGCCCTGCGACAGGCCGGCGATGATGCGGTTGCGGAAGGGGAAATGACGAGCGCGCGGCTCGGTGCCGGGCGGCTGTTCGGCGAGCAGCAGGCCGCGTTCGCCGACCTGTTCCTGTAGCGCCGCGTTCTCGGGCGGGAACACCACGTCGATGCCGCAGGCGATGACGCCGACGGTGCCGGTGGGAAGCGAGCCGACATGGGCGGCGGTGTCGACGCCGCGCGCCAGGCCCGACACGACCGTCGCGCCGCGACCGCCCAGATGGACGGCGAGCTCGCGCGCGAAGCGGCAGGCGGCCGCCGACGCGTTGCGCGCGCCGACGAGCGCGACGCAGGGGCGGCGGGTGAGCGACAGGTCGCCGCGCGCGATCAGGGCGGCGGGCGCGTTCTCCAGCTGGGCCAGGAGCGGCGGGTAGTCGGGGTCGTCGATGAACAGGTGGCGCGCGCCGAGGTCGGCGACGCGGGCGATCTCGCGCGCGACCTCGCGGGGTTCGGCGAGCGCGGGCGGGCGGCCGCCGCCGCGCCGGGCGAGGAGCGGGATGGCGTCGAGCGCCGCGTCGGCCGAACCGAAGCGGGCGAGCAGCTGGCGGTAGGTGACGGGGCCGACGCCGGGCGTGCGGATCAGGCGCAGGCGCGCGGCGGCGGCGCGGGCGGGCGCGGGCGCGGGCGCGGGCGCGGCTTCGGGGAAGAGGCCCGCGTCAGCCATGCG
>CAXTFF010000148.1:4929-5486 GCA_964243325.1 uncultured Sphingomonas sp. | reverse complement strand
GAGCCGCTTGACCGGATGGTTGGCGCCGCGATGCCCCTGGAACATCTTGGTCGTGGTCGCCCCCACCGCCAGCCCGAGCAACTGGTGGCCAAGGCAGATGCCGAACAGCGGCTTCCCCGTCTCCAGCAGCGCCCGGATCACGGGCACCGCATATTCCCCCGTCGCCGCCGGATCGCCGGGGCCGTTGGACAGGAAGATGCCGTCGGGCTGGAGCGCCATCACCTGATCGAAGGTCGCAGTGGCGGGCACCACCGACACCTTGGCCCCGGCCAGTGCCAGGTTGCGGAAGATGTTGCGCTTGGAGCCATAATCGATCGCGACGACGTGCGGCTTTTTCTCCCCTCCCGCTTGCGGGAGGGATCGGGGGAGGGATTGATCGGAGGCGACGTCGCTCGCGGACACGCCCTCCCCTAGCCCCTCCCGCAAGCGGGAGGGGGATTCGTAGCCGAAGCCGAGCCGCCAGACGCCGCCCTCCCAGCCGTAATGCGTTTCGGTGGATACCTCCCTGGCGAGGTCCATCCCCTCCAGCCCCGGCCAGCCCCGCGCCAGCGCGAGCA
>CAXTFF010000148.1:0-4919 GCA_964243325.1 uncultured Sphingomonas sp. | reverse complement strand
GGCGCGCCGCCGGCCCTGATCCGCCGCGTCAGCGCCCGCGTGTCGATGCCGGCGAGCCCGATCCGCGTGTGCCGCTTCATCCACCCGTCGAGCCGCTCCACCGCCCGGAAGTTCGACGGCGCGGTCACGTCCTCGCGCACGATCATCCCCAGCGCGTGCGGTCCGTCCGCCTCGACATCGTCGGGGTTCGCGCCGACATTGCCGATGTGCGGAAAGGTGAAGGTGATGATCTGCCCGGCGAAGCTCGGGTCGGTCATGATCTCCTGATAGCCGGTCATCGCGGTGTGGAAGCACACCTCGCCCACCGCCTCGCCTTCCGCGCCGAATCCGCGCCCCCACGCCACCTCGCCGGACGCGAGGACCAGAACGCCCGTGGCGCCCCCAGGCATTTCGGCGCGCATGGCGGAGGGTCTGGCGTCGGCCATGGTCAGGCGGGCACTCCTTGGGTCAGGTCATCGATGTCGCTAAGTCCCGCCGGCTAGACCCCGCCCCCGTCTACGTCAATAAGAGCGCCATGATTCGAGACGCCATCAAGCAAGCCCAGATCACCGCCATGAAGGCCGGCGACAAGGAAACCCGCAACGCCATCTCGCTGATCCAGGCCGCGATCAAGAACCGCGACATCGAGGCGCGGACCGGCAAGGTGCCCGAGGACGACGACGCGCTGGTGGTCGAGGTGCTGCAGAAGATGGTCAAGCAGCGCCGCGAGTCGATCGACATGTACCGCAAGGGCGGCCGCGAGGAACTTGCCGCCGCGGAAGAGGGCGAGGTCGCGGTGATCGAGCGCTTCCTGCCGGCGCAGATGAGCGAGGACGACACGCGGGCCGCGATCGAGGCGATCAAGGCGGACCTCGGCGCGGCGGGCATGAAGGACATGGGCCGTGTCATGGCCGAGCTCAAGGCGCGGCATGCCTCCAGCCTCGACATGAGCAAGGCGAGCGGGCTGGTGAAGGCGGCGCTCGCCTGACGATGCAAGACGCAGACGCCCTTCTTCCCCCCTCCCGCTCGCGGGAGGGGTCGGGGGTGGGCACCGTTGACGGCATTCGACGACCCACGGCACGCGCGCAACAACTTCGCCAAGACGCGACGCCCGCGGAACGCCGGCTGTGGCGTGAGCTGAGCGCCAGCAAGCTAGGGCTCAAGTTCGGCCGGCAGATGCCCGTCGGACCGTACATCTGCGACTTTCCGTGTCGATCGGTCATGCTGGCGATCGAAGTGGACGGAGACACGCACGCCCACACCGTCGAGGCAGACCGACGACGCAGCCGCTTCCTGAGGGCCCGCGGGTTGCGCATAATTCGGTTCACGAACGCGGAGGTGATGGGCAACACCGAGGGGGTCGTGCATGCCATCCGCGCGGCACTCGCCGCTTGCCCACCCCCGACCCCTCCCGCAAGCGGGAGGGGAGATTGACCCTCTCCCCGCAATTCCTCGACGAGCTGCGCGCTCGCACGCTCCTCTCCGGCCTGATCGGCAGGACCACCAAGCTCACCAAGGCGGGCCGCGAGTTCAAGGGCTGCTGCCCGTTCCACCACGAAAAGACGCCGAGCTTCTACGTCAACGACGACAAGGGCTTCTACCATTGCTTCGGCTGCTCCGCGCATGGCGACGCGATCCGCTGGATGACCGACCAGCAGGGATTGCCCTTCATGGACGCTGTGAAGGAGCTCGCGCAGGCGGCCGGGCTCGAACTGCCCGCGATGGACCGCCAGTCGGCGGAGAAAGCCGAGCGCGCGAAGAGCCTTCACGACGTCATGCAGGCCGCGGCCGACTGGTTCGCCGCCCAGCTCGGCGGCCTCGACGGCGGCGACGCCCGCGCGCTGCTCGAACGCCGCGGCGTGTCGGACAAGACGGCCCGCGCCTTTGGCTTCGGCTACGCGCCCGACAGCCGCGGCCGACTGCGCACCGCGCTCAAGGAGTTCGGCGACGCGATGCTGGTCGAGGCGGGGCTGCTCATCCAGGTCGAGGGCAAGGAGCCCTATGACCGTTTCCGCGGCCGCCTGATGATCCCGATCCGGGACGCGCGGGCCCGCGTGATCGCGTTCGGCGGCCGCATCATCGGGGAGGGCGAGCCCAAGTACCTCAATTCCCCCGACACGCCGCTGTTCGACAAGGGGCGCACCCTGTACAATATCGACCGGGCGCCCGCCGCCGTCCGCAAGACCGCGCGCGCGCTTGTGGTCGAGGGCTATATGGACGTCGTCGCGCTCGCCCAGGCGGGGATCGGCGACGCCCTCGCCCCGCTCGGCACCGCGCTTACCGAGCACCAGCTCGAACGGCTGTGGCGGATGGTCGACGTGCCCATCCTCTGCCTCGACGGCGACGGCGCCGGGCAAAAGGCGGCCCTGCGCGCCGCCCACCGCGCGCTGCCGCTGCTCCAGCCGGGCCGCAGCCTCGCCTTTGTCACCCTGCCCGCCGGTCAGGACCCCGACGACCTCGTCCGCGCCAGGGGGGCGCCGGCGATGGAAGCGCTGATCCGCGACGCGCAGCCGCTGGTCGAACGCCTCTGGCAGACGGAGCTCGCCGCCGAGCCGCTCGACACGCCCGAGCGCCGCGCCGGCCTCAAGCGCCGGCTCGCCGACCTGGCGCAGACGGTCGCCGAGCCGTCGGTGCGATCCGAATACCAGGCCGAGTTCCGCCGCCGCTTCGACGCGCAGTTCACGCCCCAGCGCAAGCCGTTCCTGCCGCTCGGTCGCCGCGGCCCGATCCGCCGTCCCGATGCGGGGGGCTGGCAGCCGATCGGCCCCGTCGGCGAGGAGGTGAAGCAGGTTCGCGCCGCCGGCATCGACCGGGTTCTCGCCAAGGCGGTGCTCGCCGGGCTGATCCGCCACCCCGCCGAGATCGCCCGCCACATGGAGGTGCTCGGCAGCCTCAAGCTGGGCGCCAAGGACGCCGGGGGCGCGCTTGGCCGATTGTTCGAGGCGGTGGTCGACCTAGCGCTGGAAGATAACCTGCTTGATAGCGGGCGGCTGCTCACCATATTGGCCAAATCCGGTTTCGATTCAGTCGCAAGCGACCTGCTGAGAGCCGATACGATGCCCTATACGTTCACGCAGAGAACCGCCGACCCCGTGTCCGCCCGCGCCGACCTCGACGAGGCGATCGCGATCCTGGTCGCCCGGCCCGAAGTGGATGCGATGCTGGCCGATGCGACTTCGGCGATGCAGGCGCGTTTTACCGACGAAGCGTTCGAACGGCAGGTGGCATTGGTGAAGGAAAAACAGGCGCTGGAGCTTCGGCTTGCAAATCTGGTGCAGTCGAACGAAGACCGCCGCGCTCTTGGACCCGAGGACGATTGATGGCAGCGAAGGCTAATCTGGTAGAGGCGGGCGGCAGCGAGGGCAGCGACGGCGATGCGCCGCTGATCGATCTCAACGACGCCAACGTCAAGAAGCTGGTCGCCCGCGCCAAGAAGCGCGGCTACATCACCGTCGACCAGCTCAACGAGCTGGTGCCCCAGGATCAGTTCACCACCGATCAGATCGAGGACATCATGTCCGCGCTGAACGAGATGGGCATCAACATCGTCGAGAACGACGAGGCCGGCGAGGAGGGCGACACCGAGACGGAGGCGCAGCCGGACGAGGAAGAGGTGGAGAGCGTCGACGGCGAGGCCGACGGCGCCGCGCCCGCGCTGGAGAAGAAAAAGGAGACCGTTGACCGCACCGACGATCCGGTCCGCATGTACCTGCGCGAGATGGGGGCGGTGGAGCTGCTGTCGCGCGAGGGCGAGATCGCGATCGCCAAGCGGATCGAGGCCGGGCGCGACACGATGATCCTCGGCCTGTGCGAATCGCCGATCACGTTCAACGCGATCATCGAATGGTCCACCGCGCTCAACGAGGGCACCATGCAGCTTCGCGAGATCCTGGATCTCGACGCGATGCTGTCCAAGGGTCCGTCGGCCGAGCAGGTCGAGGGGGCCGAGGCCGACGACACCGGCGAGATCAGCGAGAAGACCGCCGGCGCATCCTTCAAGGAGGAAGCCGAGCCCGAGGAAGTCGCCGTCGCCGACGAGGACGAGGACGATCTCACCGAACGCCGCGCGCCGCGCCCGTCTGACGACGAGGAGGAGGACAACACCCTCTCCCTCGCGCAGATGGAGGAACAGCTTAAGCCGATCGCGCTGGAGCGCTTCGCCAACATCACCGGGCTCTACAAGAAGTTCTCCAAGGTCCAGCAGAACCGCCTGGACGCGATGGGCGCGGGCGGGGAGCTGTCGGCTGCCGACGAGCGCAAATACCAGAAGCTGCGCGAGGACCTGACGACCGAAGTCGAGAGCGTCCAGTTCCACCAGGCCAAGATCGAGCACCTCGTCGACCAGCTCTATGCCTTCAACCGGCGCCTGACCGCGCTGGGTGGCCAGATGCTGCGGCTCGCCGAGCGCCACAAGGTCAACCGCAAGGACTTCCTCGATCGCTATGTCGGCCACGAGATGGACGACACCTGGCTTCAGTCGGTGGAGAAGCTGGACAAGAAGTGGACCGCGTTCGCCAGCAACGAGGGCGCGGCGGTGGATCGCATCCGCGGCGAGATCGCGGAGATCAGCCAGGCGACGGGGATGAGCCTCGCCGAGTTCCGCCGCATCGTCAACATGGTCCAGAAGGGCGAGCGCGAGGCGCGCATCGCCAAGAAGGAGATGGTCGAGGCGAACCTGCGGCTGGTGATCTCGATCGCCAAGAAATACACCAACCGCGGGCTGCAGTTCCTGGACCTTATCCAGGAGGGCAATATCGGCCTGATGAAGGCGGTGGACAAGTTCGAGTACCGCCGCGGCTACAAGTTCAGCACCTACGCGACGTGGTGGATCCGCCAGGCGATCACCCGCTCAATCGCCGACCAGGCGCGGACCATCCGCATCCCCGTCCACATGATCGAGACGATCAACAAGCTGGTCCGCACCAGCCGCCAGTTCCTCC
>CAXTFF010000147.1:0-5509 GCA_964243325.1 uncultured Sphingomonas sp. | reverse complement strand
GGGTTGTCGGGCGACAGGATCATGTCGAACTTCTCCGGCGCGCGGCGGCTCAGCTCGGCGAAGCCGCCCAGCACGCCCGCGTCGCCGCCTATCTCGTTCAGCGTCAGGTAGGACACGATCAGCCCGCCCAGCACCAGGAGCGTCACCTGGACAATGTCGGTCAGCGCCACCGCCTTCAGGCCGCCCTTCAGCTGATACAGGAGGGCGAACACCCCGAGCCCGATCAGCGCGATATTCTGATCGACGCCCGCCACCTGGTTGACCGCGATCGACCCCAGCCAGATGATCGAAGTGAGGTTCACGAAGACGTAGAGCGCGAGCCAGAACACCGCCATGAGCGTGCGGATGCCCGGGCCGTACCGCTGTTCCAGGAACTGCGGCATCGTGTAGATCTCGTTGCGCAGGAAGATCGGCAGGAAATACTTGCCGACGATCAGAAGCGTCAGCGCCGCCATCCATTCATAGGAGGCGATCGCCAAACCGATCGCGTAACCTGACCCCGCCATGCCGACGATCTGCTCGGCGGAGATGTTGGCCGCGATCAGGGACGCGCCGATCGCCCACCAGGGAAGCGACTTGCTTGCGAGGAAATAGTCGGACGTGTCCTTCTGATGCCCCGCTTTTTCGCGGCTGACCCACTGCGCCAGGCCGAAGATGCCGATCGCGTAGGCGACCACCACCACCAGATCGAGTGTCGACAATCCCACCGGCGCTTCCCCTCTTGGACGCGGGTGTGCCCGCGTTCCCGTCCCGGTCGCCTGGATGATCGGATTATTCGCGGCTGTCCAGCGTTGAGGCGGGCGGCTCGGGCGCTTATGCGGGGTCAGGCATCCAGGGAGTGAGCGACGATGGTGGCGATCCGATTGGCGTTGGTGGGCATCGGCAAGATCGCGCGCGATCAGCACCTACCGGCGATCGGCGGCGAGAGCCGGTTCGATCTGGTCGCGAGCGTGGATCGCAAAGGCGGGGTCGAGGGCCTGCCCATCTTCAGGACGATCGACGAACTGGTCGCGGCCGGACTGGACGTGACGGCGGTGTCGCTGGCCACGCCGCCGGCGGGACGGCACGCGCTGGCCGCGGGCGCGATCGCGGCGGGGCTCCATGTCATGCTGGAGAAGCCGCCGGCCACGAGCCTGTCGGAAGTGGACGACCTCGCGGCACGCGCCGGGCGGGCGGGCGTGACGCTGTTCACCTCCTGGCATTCGCGCGCGGCCGCCGGGGTGGAGCCCGCGCGCGCGTGGCTCGCGGACAAGCGGGTGACGGGGTTGCGGGTGGGCTGGCGCGAGGACATCCGACGCTGGCACCCCGGGCAGGAATGGATCCTGGGCGCGGGCGGGTTCGGGGTGTTCGATCCCGGGATCAACGCGCTGTCGATCGTCACCGCCATCCTGCCGGGGCCGTTGTTCGTGGAGGGCGCGACGTTGCGGACGCCTGAGAACCGCGACGCGCCGATCGCCGCCTCGCTCGCCTTGCGCGCGGGCGACGCGGCCGGGTCGGCGGAGTTCGACTTCCTCCAGACGGGGCCGCAGAGCTGGGACATCGAGGTCGACACCGACGGAGGCACGATGAAGCTGCACGACGGCGGGAGCCGGCTGGAGCTGCCGGGCGAGGAGCCCCGACCGGGCGGGAACCGGGAGTATCCGGGGCTGTATGCCCGCTTCGCCGAGCTGATCGCGGGCGGGCGGTCGGACGTCGATACGCGGCCGCTCAAGCTGGTCGCGGATGCGATGCTGCTGGCCAAGCACGAGCGGGTGGAAGCCTTCAGCTTCTAGAACCAGAAGATCCTGACCTATGCGGGCCTGATCCATGCCCAGCCTGCTATTGCTAATCGTTCGCATTCGCGTATGAGCCGCGCTGCAATAGGGCGGAAGCGGCATGGCGATATCGGTGCGAGTATTGGCGTTGGCCGCGACGGGCGTGGTCCTGGGCGGGGCGAGCGCGGGCGCGCAGACGGCCGCGCGGGACGACGGTCCCCAAGCGATCGAGACGGTGGAAACCCCGCAAGGCGACGTGATCGTCACCGCGCCGGGTTACGTCCCGCAAGGGGCGGTGTCGGCGAACAAGTCCGACATCCCGCTGATCCAGACGCCGCAGTCGGTGTCGGTCGTGACGCGCGACCAGATCGACCTGCTGCAGTTCGTCGACGCGCAGCAGGCGGTGCGCTACACGGCGGGCGTGTACGGCGAGAATTACGGACCGGACGCGCGATACGACTTCTTCACGGTGCGCGGCTTCACGCCCAAGCAATATGTCGACGGCCTGCCCGCGCCGATCTCGTCGTCGATCTATTCGGTCGGCGTGGACCTGTACGGGTTCCAGTCGCTCGATCTGCTGAAGGGCCCCTCCTCCACGCTGTACGGCAACGCGCCGCCGGGCGGGATCTACAACCAGACCAGCCGCCGCGCGTCGGGCGAGCCCGGCGGCGAGATCAGGGCGCAGGGCGGGACGGACCGGTTCGGCGAGCTGGCGGGCACGGCCACCGGCGCGGTCGCCGACGGGCTGGCGGTGCGCGTCACCGCGCTGTTCCGCGACCGCGATCTGATCGCCGATCGGACGGGACAGCGGCGCGTCTACCTCGCGCCGACCGCGACCTGGACGCCGGGCGAGCGGACCACGCTGACCGGCCTGGGCTATTACCAGTACGACCGCGGCGAGGGCGGCAATGGCGGGTTCCTGCCAGTCGACGGCACGCTCCGCGCCAATCCGAACGGCGTCATCGGCCAGCGCACCAACCTGGCCGACCCGCGCAATCGCTTCACGCGGCGGCAGGCGTCGGGCGGTTTCGAGCTGATCCACGGGCTCTCGGACGCGGTGAAGCTTCAGTCCAACGCGCGCTGGAACCGCTACCGCGAGCGCACGCCCACCGGCATCTATGCGACCGGACTCCTCGCCGACCGCCGCACGGTGCAGCAGTCCAACTTCTCCTACGCCGAGGACGTGACGAGCTTCGCCGCGGACAACCGCGTGGACGCCGCCTTCGCGACGGGCGCGGTCGGTCACAAGCTGCTCGTCGGCGTCGATCATCGCAACGTCCGCAACGAGGCCGCGTTCGGCTTCGGCGCGGCGGGCACGCTCGACGCGTTCGATCCGGTCTACGCCACGCCCGACGCGTCGCTCCGGCCGGGCTATCCGACGCGCTTCAACGACCAGCGGCTCCGCCAGACGGGCCTGTACGCGCAGGAGCAGGCGCGGGTCGGCGACCTGTTCGTGACGCTGGGCGGCCGGTACGACTTCGTACGCAGCCGGTACCTGACCCCGTTCGGCGCGGTCGCGGAGCCCGCCGACGCGACGCGCGTCGCCCAAGGGAAGTTCACCTACCGCCTGGGCGCGAACTACGTCACCGACAGCGGGATCGCGCCGTATCTGAGCTATTCCACCTCGTTCGAGCCGGTGCTGGGGATCGACGCCGCGACCGCGCGCGCGTTCCGGCCGAGCACGGGTCGCCAGTACGAGGCGGGCATCAAGTACGACGCGCGCGGGCTGCCCGACGACGTGCGCCTGTTCGCGACCGCCGCCTTGTTCGACATCCGCCAGCGGAACGTCGTGGCGACGGTGCCGAGCACGGGCCCGGTGTTCGGAACGCAGTCGGGCGAGGTCCGCTCGCGCGGCGGCGAGGTCGAGCTGGTGGCGCGCATCCGCGACCGGCTGACGGTCAACGGGTCGTACAGCTTCAACGAATCGGAGATACTGAGGAGCGACGTCGCCGCCGAGATCGGCGCGGAGCTGCCGACCACGCCCCGGCACAAGGCGTCGCTGTTCGTGAACTACAACGTGCAGCGAGGGAGGCTCGCGGGGTTCGGGTTCGGCGCGGGCGCGCGCTACACCAGTTCCAGCGCGGGAAGCCTGCCCACCGATCCGTCGCAATTCGACGCGTCGCCCTTTCCGGTCATCCGGGGCGACCCGGCGACGCTGGTGGACGCGCTCGCCAGTTACGACCTGCCCGGCTGGCGGATCGCGGTGAACGGGTCGAACATCCTGGACGAACGCTACGTCGCTCGCTGCTCGGGCCCGGTCGGCTGCTTCTACGGCGCGCCCCGGCAGGTGCTGCTGGCGGTGACGCGGCGCTTCTAGGCGTGACCCGGCGCACCATCACCGCGTGGTTCCTGGTCCATAAATGGTCCAGCCTGGTCTGCACGGCGTTCCTCCTGATGCTGTGCGTGACGGGGCTGCCGCTGATCTTCCACGACGAGATCGACGCGGTCGTCGCCCCCGCCCTGCCGCTCGCCGACTTGCCCGCCGGTACGCCGTCGCCGAGCCTCGACGCGCTCGTCGCGCGCGCGCTGGCGGACCAGCCGGACGCGGTGCCGCTGTATCTGAGCTTCGACACCGACCGGCCGGTGGTCAACGTCACGACCGGCCCCGCCCCGGACGCGCCCGCCGAGCTGATGCGCTTCCGCTCGCTCGACGCGCGCACGGGTGAAGCGCTGCCGCCGCGCGCGGTGGGCTTCACCGACTTCCTGCTGCGCATCCACACCGACATGATGTTGGGGCTGCCGGCCGAACTGTTCCTGGGGCTGATGGGCGTTTTCTTCGCGGCGGCGATCGTGTCGGGGGTGGTGCTCTACCTCCCTTTCACGGCGCGCCTGCGGTTCGGCACGGTGCGCCGCGAGCGGAGCGCGCTGGTCGCGCGGCTCGACCGGCATAATCTGTTCGGGGTCGCCACCGCGATGTGGGCGCTCGTCGTGGCGCTGACAGGTTCAATCAACGCCGCCGCCGTCCCGATCACCGACGCGTGGAAGGCGGGCCAGCTCGCCGCGATCGCGGGCCCCGCGGGCGGGCCGGTGGCGACGGTGCGCCCCGGGGGCGTCCAGCCCGCGCTGACCCGCGCGCTCGCCGCCGCGCCGGGGATGCGGCCGCAATTCATCGCCTTTCCGGGCACCGCCTGGAGCAGCGGCCGGCACCTCGCGGTGTTCCTGCAGGGCGAGACGCCGCTGACGGCCAAGCTGCTGACCCCCGCCTTCGTCGACGCGCGCACCGGGCGGCTGGACGCGGTTCGGCCGATGCCCTGGTACATGGGCGCGCTGCTGCTCGCCCAACCGCTCCATTTCGGCGACTATGCGGGCCTGCCGATGAAGCTGCTCTGGGCGGCGCTCGACATCCTGACGATCGTCGTGCTGGTGACGGGCCTGCGCCTGTGGCTCCGCCGCGCCGCCGTCCCCACCCGGGCGCGCGTCCGCGGGCAGCCGCGCGCGGCGGGTTGACGATGGCGCGGCGTCCCGACCGCCGTTCGGCGCCGCGCATCCTGTTCGCCCCCGCCCTCCTCGCCGCCGCCACCGCCGTCGGACTGGCGGCGGGGCTGCTGGGCGACGGTTCGGTCGACCTGCTCGCCTGGATCGCGCTCGGATTGCCGGTCGCGGTCGTCCTGGCGAAGACGTCACGTTCGCCGCGTTCGGGAACGTGTCGCGCGCTCCCGCGCTATGGTCCGACAGCAACGACCCCCAAAGGAACGATCATGGCGAACGGCCGCGCGACGCTGCACCGGATGGTGCTGCCCGACCATACCTGCCCC
>CAXTFF010000146.1:3442-5549 GCA_964243325.1 uncultured Sphingomonas sp. | reverse complement strand
CGAGAAGCCGGTTCGCGCGACCGCCCTGGTCGTGTCGACGCAGCACAAGCCGGGCTATTCGGAAAAGGGCGAAAACGCCGACCCGGTCAAATACGGTCAGCTCCGTGGCTATGTCACCGGCGTCCTCGCAGACGTGCTTCCGGACGGCTTCATCACCGATGAGACCGTGATCTACATCAACCCGACCGGCGCGTTCGAGATCGGCGGGCCCGACGGCGACGCCGGGCTGACGGGCCGCAAGATCATCGTCGACACCTATGGCGGCGCGGCCCCGCACGGCGGCGGGGCGTTCAGCGGCAAGGACCCGACCAAGGTCGACCGCTCGGCCGCCTATATCTCGCGCTATCTGGCCAAGAACGTCGTCGCCGCTGGGCTCGCCAAGCGCTGCACCATCCAGTTGTCCTATGCGATCGGCGTGGCCGAGCCGCTGTCGGTGCATGTCGACACGCACGGCACGGGCACGGTCGAGGAGGCGGTGCTGGAGCGGGTGCTGCCGCAACTGGTTCGGCTGACGCCCAAGGGCATCCGCGAGCATCTGGCCCTGAACGCGCCCATCTATCAGCGCACGGCGGCCTATGGCCATTTCGGCCGCGAGCCCGAAGGCGGTCATTTCACCTGGGAGCGGACCGACCTGGTCGACCGGCTCAAGGCGGCGGTCGTGGGCTGAACTCCACGGTCGGCGGCGTCTAGAGGACGTCGCCGACCTTCTCCGGGCCGCGCCACACCTCGCATACCGGACAGTCGGCGTCGGCGTTCGCCGCGCGCATCGCCGCCTGGTCGTCGGCGGCCTCCACGTCCTTGCCCTTGACGACGCGCGCCTTCTCGCCGCGCAGCTTGTACACCCGGTAATGCGCCACGTCCGACCCCCTCGAACGGGTCCCCCGACCCGCGATCTCCTGGGCGGACTAGCCCGGATCGGCCGTGATCGCAACGACTTGGCCCCGCGTTCCGGTTCGGGACTCGGTGCGCGTCGTCATCACACCGTCACCATGGACGGTTAGCGCCCGTCTCTATTAACGCTTCGGCAACCAAGCCGCTCAAGCTTTCGGGGGGAAATCGCGTGGCCACGACGACGTTCATCAACGAATTCCATTACGACAACGCCGGCACCGATGCGGGCGAGGGCTTCGAGATCGCGGGCGCGGCCGGCACCAGCCTGTCGGGGTGGAAGATCGTCCTCTATAATGGCGGCACCACCGCCACGTCCGCGCAGAACGCCGTCCAGTACCGCACGGTCGACCTGACCGGCGTCATCGCCGACCAGCAGAACGGCTTCGGCACGCTGAGCTTCACCTTGCCGACCGACGCGGTCCAGAACGGCGCGCCGGACGGCTTCGCGCTCCTCGACGCGACCGGCGCGGTGGTCCAGTTCCTGTCCTATGAGGGCATGCTGCGCGCCGCCGACGGCCCCGCCGCCGGGCTGACCAGCATCGATATCGGCGTGTCGGAGACGAACGCCACGCCCCTCGGCTCGTCGCTGCGGCTGACCGGCGCCGGCACGACCTATGAGGATTTCAGCTGGGCGCCTGCCGCCCCGAACAGCTTCGGCGCGGTGAACAGCGGCCAGACCTTCGGCGCCGCCGCCGCCGCCTCGCTCGCCATTGCGAACGCGGGCGTCGTGGAGGGCGATGCGGGCACGCGGGCCCTGACGTTCCGCGTGACGCGTTCGGACGACCTGAGCGGAACATCGTCGGCCGACTATGCCGTGACCTTCGGCACGGCCACGGCGGGCGACCTGACGGGGCCGCTCACCGGCACCGTCGCCTTCGCGGCTGGCCAGAGCGTCGCCGAGATCACCGTCCAGGTCGTCGGCGACACCGAATTCGAGGCGAACGAGCGCTTCACCGTCACCTTGTCGAACGCCGTGGGCGCGACGTTGAGCGACGACACCGCCACGGGAACGATCGTCAACGACGACCGCGCGCCCGTCCCCAAGATCGCCTTCATCAACGAGCTGGTATACGATCCCGCGGGCACCGACACGAACGAGCGCGTGGAGATCGCAGGGACCGCCGGACTCGACCTGACCGGCTGGTCGCTGGTGCTTTATAACGGCAATGGCAGCGCGCCCTACCGCACGATCGCGCTGTCGGGCGTGATCGCGGAT
>CAXTFF010000146.1:0-3432 GCA_964243325.1 uncultured Sphingomonas sp. | reverse complement strand
GGGCGCGCTCGCCTTCGACGCGGTCGGCATCCAGAACGGCGCGCCCGACGGCATCGCGCTCGTCGACGCGGGCGGCCGCGTGGTCCAGTTCCTGTCCTATGAGGGCAGCTTCACCGCGGTCGGCGGTCCGGCGAACGGGCTGACCAGCACCGATATCGGCGTGGCCCAGTCGGGCACCGAGCCCAATACGGTTTCGCTCCAGCTGAAGGGGAACGGTTTCGACGCCGAGTCCTTCACCTGGACGGCGGCGAGCGCGTCGAGCTTCGGCCAGGTCAATGCGGGCCAGGACTTCATCGCCGCCAACCCGGCGGGCACGCTGCGCGTCCGCGACGCCAGCGTGACGGAGGGCGACGACGGCTTCAGCGACATCGCCTTCACCGTGACGCGTTCGGGCGGCGCGCAGGGGGGCTTCTCGCTCCGCTTCGACGCCGTGTTCGGCGAAGGCGCGGGCCAGGCGAGCGCCGCGGACTTCATCGGCGACACGGGCGGGTTCATCGCCTTCAACGACGGCCAGACCGAGGCGACGATCCGCCTGCGCGTGTCGAGCGATACCGTCGGCGAGGCGGACGAGCGCTTCACGCTGCGCATTTCCGAACCGTCGGGGCCGTTGACGATCGGCGACGGCGAGGCGACCGGCACGATCGTCAACGACGACCTCGCCCGGCTCGCCGTGTACGAGATCCAGGGGCTCGGGCACCGTTCGGCGTTCGAGGGGCAGACGGTGGTCACGACCGGCGTCGTCACCGCGCTCGGCTCGAACGGCTATTATCTCCAGGACGCGACCGGCGACGGCGACCGGCGCACGTCCGACGCGATCTTCGTGTTCACCGGCTCCGCGCCGACGGGCGTGGCCGTCGGCGACCGGTTGCAGGTCACGGGCCGCATCGACGAGTTCGCCGGGAGCGCCGACGCGCTGCCGATCACGGAGATCGCGCCCAGCAGCGTGACGCTGCTCGAGGCGGACGCGGCGCTGCCGATGGCGGTGCTGATCGGCCCGGACGGCGTGCGTCCCCCGACCGAGAATCTGGAGGATGACGGGCTCACCTCCTACGATCCCGAGACCGACGGGCTCGACTTCTTCGAATCGCTGGAGGGGATGCTCGTAACGGTGCAGACGCCCGTCGCGGTCGCGCCGGGCACGGGCGGATCGGTCTACACGGTCGCGAGCCGGAACGGCGACGACCTGGTCGCGACCGGGCTGTCGGCCGACGGCTTCCTGGTCATCGACGGCGGCGCGGGCGGACTGGGCGTCACCAATTCGGGCGCGGGTTCCGACTTCAATCCCGAGCGCATCCTGATCGGCGCGCTGTCGGGCGCGGTACCGGCCGTCACGGCGGGCGCGCGGTTCGCGGACGTGACGGGCGTCGTCTCGTATCGGAGCGGCAACTACACGGTGCTGGCCGACGGCGCTCCCGTCGTCACCGCGCCCGGGGCCGACCTGTCGGACCGGACCACGACGCTGACGGGCGGCGACTCGCGGCTGGTCGTCGCCACCTACAATATCCTCAACCTCGACCCGAACGACGCCGATGGCGACCGCGACGTGGCCGAGGGCCGGTTCGACCTCATCGGCCGGCAGATCGGCGTGCGCATGGGCGCGCCGGGGATCGTGGTGCTGGAGGAGGTCCAGGACGATGACGGCTCGGCCGACACGGGCGTCACCTCCGCCGACGTCACGCTCCAGACGCTGGTCGACGCGATCTTCGCGGCGTCGGGCGTGCGGTACAGCTTCTTCGACAACCCGTTCATCGCCGACAATGCCAGCGGCGGCGAGCCCGGCTCCAACATCCGCGTCGCCTTCCTGTACCGCGACGACGTCGTCGATTTCCAGGAAGGGTCGCTGCGCACGGTGCCGGGCGCGACGCAGGACCCCGGCGATCCGTTCGCGTCCGCCCGTCCCCCGCTGGTCGGCGACTTCACCTTCAACGGCGAGACGGTGACGGTGATCGGCAACCACTTCACCTCCAAGGGCGGCGGCTCCGCATTGTCGGGCTCGATCCAGCCCTCGGTCGCGGGCGGCGAGGCCAAGCGCACCGCGCAGGCGGCGGTGGTCAACGATTATGTCGACACGCTGCTCGCGGCCGATGCGAACGCCAACGTGATCGTCGCGGGCGACCTGAACGAGTTCCAGTTCGAGGAGCCGCTCGGCGTGCTCACGGGCGAGCTGACCTTCGACGGGGCGGCGATCATCGGCACGGGGCCCGCGGTGCTGGAGAACCTGACCTACCGGCTCCCCGAGAACGAGCGCTATTCCTACGTGTTCGAGGGCAACGCGCAGCAGATCGACCACATCCTCGTCACCGGCGCGCTGTCGGCAGGCGCCGCGACCGAGATCCTGCACATCAACCGCGACGAGTTCGCTTCCGACCACGATCCCGTGCTGGCGGCGCTCGACATCGGCGTGGCCGTCGTCCGGCAGGACGGCACGGCGGCGTCGGAGACGCTGACGGGCGGGGCGGGCCGCGACCGGCTGGAGGGACTGGACGGCGACGACCGGCTGCGCGGTTTCGCGGGCGACGACATCCTGGTCGGCGGCGCGGGCGACGATACGCTGGAGAGTGGCGCGGGCGACGATACGCTGGAGGGTGGCGCGGGGAACGACAGCTATATCGTCGACGGCGCGGGCGACCGGGTGGAGGAGAACGCGGACGCGGGCTTCGACACGGTCAAGACGACGCTCGGCGGCTATACGCTGGGCGCGAATGTCGAAGTGCTCCAGTTCCAGGCGGCCGGGAACGCGGTCGGCACCGGCAACGCGCTGAACAATACCTTGTTCGGGAATAGCGGCTCCGATCGCCTGAGCGGTCTTGGCGGCGACGATCGGCTGGTCGGCGGCGCGGGAGACGACGTGCTGATCGGCGGCGTCGGCCGCGACAGCCTGGAGGGCGGCGCCGGGGCCGACCGTTTCGTGTTCGCGACCGGCGACCTCGGTACGCTCGCCCGGCCCGACTCGATCCGCGATTTCGACGTGGGAAGCGGCGACCTGATCGACCTGTCCGCGCTGGGGTCGCTCGACTTCATCGGCACGGACGCGTTCGGCGGGCAAGGGTCGGGGCAGCTGCGCTACCAGGCCCAAGGCCGCTTCACGTTCGTGCAGGGCGACCTGGACGGCGACGGCCGCGCCGACTTCGCGATCCAGCTGGAGGGCGTCGTCTTCCTGACCGAGGACGATTTCGTGCTGGCGGGCGGCATGATGATCATGTGACCTGCTGACCGCGGGTCTCGATCGACACGGTGGACGGAGACCCGCGCTTCCGCCCTTCTCGCGTCGTCTTCACCTCGCCGCGCGACACGGCGCGCACGGAGAGGGGGCGGGAACCGTTCGGGTTCCCGCCCCCTCGATGTTCGGGTCCGGTGCGGGCGCGGCGGGGCGGCGCGCCTACAGCAGCACGAGGTCCTCGGCCGAGAAGCCCTGGTTGCCGACGTTGACCG
>CAXTFF010000145.1:0-5549 GCA_964243325.1 uncultured Sphingomonas sp. | reverse complement strand
GGCGCGGAGCCGGGACGAGGCGGTCGCGGTGGCCGAGCGGATCGGCTATCCGGTGCTGATGCGGCCGAGCTACGTGCTGGGCGGACGGGCGATGGAGATCGTCGACGGGCCGGCGCAGCTGGACGACTATATCCAATTCGCGGTGCAAGTGTCGGGCGATGCGCCGGTCCTGGTCGACCAGTACTTACGCGACGCGATCGAGGTGGACGTCGACGCGGTGGCGGACGGCGTCGACGTCGTGGTCGCGGGCGTGCTCCAGCATATCGAGGAGGCGGGGGTCCATTCGGGCGACAGCGCGTGCTCGATCCCGCCCTACAGCCTGTCCCCCGAGATCGTGGCGGAGATCGAGCGGCAGACGGCGGTGCTGGCGCGCGCGCTGAAGGTGCGCGGGCTGATGAACATCCAGTTCGCGGTCAAGGACGGGCTGGTCTATCTGATCGAGGTCAACCCGCGCGCGAGCCGGACGGTGCCGTTCGTGGCCAAGGCGATCGGCTGCCCGGTCGCCAAGATCGCGGCGCGGGTGATGGCGGGCGAGATGCTCCGCGATCTGCCGCCCATCGACCGGGTCATCGATTTCTTCGCGGTCAAGGAGTCGGTGTTCCCGTTCGCGCGCTTCGCGGGGGTGGACCCGGTGCTGTCGCCCGAGATGAAGAGCACGGGCGAAGTGATGGGGATCGCGCGGGATTTCACCACGGCGTTCGCCAAGGCGCAGCTGGGCGCGGGGACGGTGCTGCCGACGGGCGGCGCGGTATTCGTGTCGGTGAAGGACGGCGACAAGGCGGCGATCGCGCCGGCGATGCGGATGCTGGCGGAGGCGGGTTTCGCTATTGTCGCGACGGAGGGGACGGCGGCGTTCCTGGCGGAACAGGGCGTGGCGGTGGAGCGGGTGAACAAGGTGGCGCAGGGGCGGCCGCATATCGTCGACCGGATCAAGGACGGCGCGATCGCCCTGATCTTCAACACGACCGAGGGGTGGCAGTCGCTCAAGGACTCCAAGCCGATCCGGCAAGCGGCGCTGGGCGCGCGGATCCCGTATTTCACGACCGCGCCCGCCAGCATCGAGGCGGCCAAGGCGATCGCGGCGCGCGCGGGGGCGGGCGCGGAGGCGCGGGTTGAAGTGCTGCCGCTACAGGCTTATCATTCCCGGCGTAACGAACGACCCCATCCATAGGCGGCCCACCTTCAAGCCAGGCGTGTGGAGCGGGCGGGCCGAACGGTCCGACCCGGGGTTCAAGCATTCAGGGACCGCGACACCATGGCGACCGTCGAAAAGATGCCGATGCTCCAGGAGGGCTACGAGAAGCTTTCCGCCGACCTGAAGCGGCTGAAGGCGGAACGGCCGACGATCGTCGACGCGATCGAGGAAGCGCGCGCGCACGGCGACCTGTCCGAGAACGCCGAGTACCACGCCGCCAAGGAACGCCAGGGGCAGGTCGAGGCGTCGCTGTCCGACATCGAGGACAAGCTGTCCCGCGCGCAGATCATCGATCCCAAGGACCTGTCGGGCGACAAGATCGTGTTCGGCGCGACGGTGACGTTGCTGGACGAGGACGACAAGCCGGTCGTGTACCAGATCGTCGGGCAGACGGAGGCGAACGCCAAGACGGGGCGGATCAGCTACAACTCGCCGATGGGCCGCGCGCTGATCGGGCGCAAGGTCGACGAGGAGGTGGAGGTGACGGTGCCGTCGGGCGACCGCTATTACGTCGTCTCCAGGATCGAGTTCATCTGAGCGGCGTCTCGCGCGCGCCCGCGACCGTGGCGATCGCCGCGGGGACGACCGCGGCGTCGGTGCTGGTGCTGCTGTCGGGGTGGCTTCCTTGGGCGGCGGTGATGGGCGGGTTCATCCCCGAACGGTTCGCCGGACTGGCGATCCCCGAGGAGCTGGGCGCGGCGGTGCCGGCGCTGCTGACGCCGATCAGCGCGACGTTGATCCATGGCGGGGTGGGGCACCTCCTGCTCAACATGTCGATGCTGGTCTATTGCGGGCTGCTGGTCGAGCGCGCGGTCGGGGCCGCGGGGCTGATCGCGCTGTACGTCGTCGGCGGCTACGCGGCGGCGGCCGGGCAATGGCTGCTGGGCGGCGGCGGGCCGATGATCGGAGCGAGCGGGGCGATCTCGGCGGTCGTGGCGGCGTACGCGCTGTTCTATGGCCGCAACCGCGCGCGCCGGTTCGGGCCGGTGCCGGGAAGCCTGGTGCAGGCCGCGTGGCTGGCGGCGGCGTGGGTCGGGATACAGTTGCTGGTCGGCGCGGTCGGGGTCGGGGGCGGGATAGGCGGCGGACCGACCATTGCGGTGGGCGCGCATATCGGCGGGTTCCTCGCCGGACTGGCGCTGGCGCGACCGTTGCTGCTGTGGCGGCACCGCGGGGCCTAGTCGAGGGCTACGCCAGGAATCCTTGCGTTCACCGGCCGCCTGCCGTCCCAGGGAAGGGAGCCGATCAGGCCCCGTCGGTCTCCAGATCGGGTTCCAGCAGGCGGTGGAGGTGGACGACGACGAACTTCATCTCCGCGTCGTCGACCGTGCGTTGCGCGGCGGCGCGCCAGGCTTTTTCGGCGCCGGCGTAGTCGGGGAAGACGCCGACGATCTCGACCTGCTCGGGCGAGACGAAATCGAGGCCGCGCGGGTCGCGGACGCGCCCGCCGAAGACGAGATGGAGCTTGCTCATGCGGGTCGCCCTAGAGCCAAACGGCGCGGGCTGGAACTGGATATCGCGCGGGGCGGGTCCGAAAACCCGCCCCGTCGCGCTTCATACCGCCGAGCGGAAGTCGCCCAGGTCGGTGTCGGTCGCCAACACCTGCTTGTGCGGATCGGCGGCGGGGACGCTGTCGCCGGTGCCGCCGGTCGAGTCGGGAGCGTCGGTATCGCTTTTGCCGGTCGCTTCCTGCTTGGCGGTCTTGGCACCCGCACTGGCCGCGCCGCTCGCCGCCTTCACGATGTTGTCGAACAGCGACTTGGCCTGGTCGCGCGCGGAGTCCCTGGTCAGGCCGCGCTGTTCGAGTTCGGTGCGGCCGGCCTCCTTGGCGGCGGCGATCGCGGCGGCGGCGGTCGCGCCGATCTTCGCTCCGACGGGCTTGAGCAGGTCCTTCTCGCGGTCGGTGCGCGGGAGAAGCGCGCCGGCGATCGCGCCGAGCGCCAGACCGCCCGCGAGAACGCCAAGCGGGTTGGTGTCGAGCGTCTCGGTCGCGCGCGCGGCGGCGGCGTCGACGGTGGACTGGTCGGCGGCGGTGTTCTTGGTCATGAGTTCAGTCCTTCGAGCGGAACGCCCTCGTTGCTCGCGGTTACGGGAGCGCGGGTGGCGGAGGTGGTGGGGTGCGGCGCGGCGAGCGGGCGGATCGGCGTCCGCTCGGGTGCCTGCGCCGGGTGCGGGGAGCGCGCGAGACGGTCGTTGGCGGCGGTCTCGCTCATCGGCCTGGCCGCTTTCTGAGGCTTGGGACCCTTGCGGCGCTTGAACAGGCCGAGCAGCGGGCGGCGGAGCAGGAACAGGATCACGCCGAAGGCCGCGCCGCCGACGATGCGGGGGTTGTCCTGCGCATAGACGACGCCCTTGTCGCCCGCGACTTTGGCCTCGCCCATCACCTGCCGCCCGCGCAGCTTCGCCTCGCCGACGGCTTCCTTGGCGAGGAGCTTGGGGTCGAGCTTGGACTGGAGGCGGGCCACCGTATCGTTGAGCCGGTCGCGCGCGGCGATCGCATCGACCTCGGCGGCGGCGAGCCGGACGACGGGCGGGGTCACCGCCTGCTGGTCCTTGGCCTCCTTGTCCTTGGCGGCGTCGGTCATCGCGGGGCTCCCGTGTTGGGCGGGGCGAGCTTGGCGCGGCCCATCAGGCCGAGCGCGGCGGCGGCGGCGAAGACGATGCCGACCACGACCAAGGTCGCCAGGCCTGGGCCGATCAGCGTCGCCAACGTCATGACGAGGCCGACGAGCAGCGCGATCAGGCCGACGAGGCCGAGCACGCCTGCGACCGCGAACAGGACCGCCGCCGACTTGTAGGCGGTGACGCGCTCAGCGATCTTGGACTTGTAGAGCTCGACCTCCGCGGTGACGAGGCCGCGCGTGTCCTCCACCAGGCGGCCGACGAGCTCGGGCACACCCTCGTCGGAGAGCTTGACGGCGACGGGACGGCCCGCCCCGCGCGACGCGGCGGGAGCCGCCCGTTCGGGAGCGACGGTCGCCATCAGTCGGGCTGCCCGTCGATCCCGGCCTGGACCAGCCGGGCGAGGACGAAGCCGACCGCGGCGGCCGCGCCGATCGCGACGCCGGGGCTCTGCCGGACGAAGCCGCGCACGTCGTCGGCGAGCTGGTCGACATCCGCGCCGTTGATGCGGTCCGCAAGCGTCGTGACCTGGCCCGCGGCGGAGCGGACATACTGGCCGTATTGCGGACCCAGCTTCTCCTCGACCTGCTGCGCCGCGTCCTCGATGGTGCGCGAGAGCTGGCCGAGCGTCTCGTAGGCCTTGGCCTTGCCCTGCTCCGCATATTCGCGCGCCTTGTCGCCGGCCTGGGCGGACAGCTTGGAGGCGTTCCGGCTGACGACCTGCTTGGCCTCGTCCACGCGGCCGCCGGTCGCCGAGCCCGCGTCCGCCGCAAACGCGACGCCGGCGTCGTCCAGGCCGCCCGCGGGCTGGAACGAGGTGTCGGTCGGCGGGGTCGCGGCGTCGTTGGCGTACTTGCTTCCGGAGTCGGACATGGGGGTCCCTTTCATTGGTTTGTCGCACAACCACGCGCCCGCGATGCTGGTTCCATTACGGGAGCGTATTTGATCGGGGCCGTCCCTCGCGGTAGAGGCGACCGCGACCGGGCGTTCTTCGACGCGATTGGGGGAGCAACACACGTGACAGCCATCATCGATATCCACGGCCGCCAGATCCTCGACAGCCGAGGCAATCCGACGGTGGAGGTCGACGTTCTGCTGGAGGACGGATCGTTCGGGCGCGCGGCGGTGCCGTCGGGCGCGTCGACGGGCAAGCACGAGGCGGTCGAGCGCCGTGACGGCGACAAGTTCCGCTGGATGGGCAAGGGCGTCGAGGGGGCTGTCGACGCGGTCAACGACGACATCGCCGAGGCGGTGGTGGGCATGGACGCCGAGGACCAGGTCGATGTCGACCGCGCGATGATCGATCTGGACGGGACGGAGAACAAGGCCCGGCTGGGCGCGAACGCGATCCTGGGCGTCAGCCTGGCCGTGGCCAAGGCGGCGGCGGACGCGCGCGGGCTGCCGCTGTACAAGTATGTGGGCGGGGTGTCGGCCCACCTGCTGCCGGTGCCGATGATGAACATCATCAACGGCGGCGAGCATGCGGACAATCCCATCGATTTCCAGGAGTTCATGATCGTGCCCGTCGGCGCGGAGAACATCACGGAGGCGGTGCGCTGCGGCTCGGAGATCTTCCATACGCTGAAGAAGGGCTTGCACGACCGGGGCCTGGCGACGGCGGTGGGCGACGAGGGCGGGTTCGCGCCCAACCTGGCGAGCACGACGGACGCGCTCGACTTCATCATGCGGTCGGTCGAGGCGGCGGGGTACCAGCCGGGCGACGACGTGATGC
>CAXTFF010000144.1:4105-5562 GCA_964243325.1 uncultured Sphingomonas sp. | reverse complement strand
TCGGCTGCGAGAAGAGCGCGGCCGCCGGACGGAGAAGGAGCGTCACGTTGCGGGCGCGGACGGCGGCCTGCACGGCATCGTTCAGGCGGCGCGAGATTTGTTCGAGCGCGTAGGCCTGGGCGCGCTGCGGCTGTTCGGTCAGGCGCGACAGTTCCTGGTTGGCGGCGTTCTCGCGCGTCTGGATCGCCTGCGCCTGCGGACGAAGCGACGCCTCGCTGGCGTTCGGCTGGCGCGCGGCGTTCTGGTACGCGGTGACGAGCGGCTGGAGTTCGGTGGTGACCGCGCGGCGGCGCGCGTCGGCGGCGTCGAGCTGCGCCTTGTAGGTCGTCTGGATCTGGCCGCGCGCGGCGGTCCAGGCGCGCGAGGCGGCGACGGCGGCCTCCGGATCGGCGACGGCGATCCCGGACACCTGGGCCTGGGCGGAGGTCGAGGAGACGAGGCCGGGGGCGGCCAGGGCGGCCGCGAGGAGCAGGTGTTTGGTGCTGGTCATCAGAACTGGGTTCCTACGTTGAAGGTGATGAGCTTGTCGTCGTCGCCACGCTGCTTGAGCAAGGCCCGCGCGACGTCGATCCGCAAGGGGCCGAACGGCGAGTTCCAGTTGACGCCGATGCCGACCGACAGGCGCGGCTTGGCGGAGTCGCCGAGGAAGCGTTCGATGAAAGGCAGCTGCGAGTCGGTCGACCGGACGTTCGGGGTCGTGCCGACGCACGCGCCGGTAGCGTCCGGGGTGCCGGCCGCGCAGATCGTCTCGGCCTGCTGGGTGCTGTTCGGAAGCGTGTAGCGATACAGCTGCTGCCCGGCCGCGTTCAAGCGGTCGACGATCAAAGCGCCCGTATAGGTCCGGCCGGTGGTCGGATCGACGATCTGCGGAAAGGTCGCGGTCGGGAGCGGGCGCGTGACCTTGAACAGGCTGCCCGCCTGGACATAGACCGACGGGCGCAGCCCGAGCTCGCGCGCACCCGCGCCGAGCGGGATTTCGAGTTCCGCGCGACCCAGGTAGTAGGCGCGGCCGCCGAGCGCGTCGTCGGTGATCTGGTCGCGGCCCTCCAGCAGCACCTGACCGGGCGAGGCGGTGTCGAAGAAGACGCGCTGGATGCGCGGGCCGACGCCGCGGATGTCGAAGCCGCGGAACTGCGGCTCGCCGAGATAGAAGCGGTCGACGATGCGGACCTTGTCGATCCCGGGGCCGCGGCTGTCCTCCAGCGAATGGATGTAGCCGCCCTCGCCGAGCAGCGAGAAGATGAAGCCGCTGCCGACGTTGAAGTATTTGGAGCCGCGCACCGTGCCGCGCAGGTACTTCACGTCGCCGCCGAGGCCGGCAAAGTCCTGGCTGAGCACGGCGCGCTGGCCTGCACTCGGCCGGATGCGGTTGTTCAGATTGTCGAACACCAGGCTGTAGCCGACCGACGAGGTGGTGCGGTTCCCGATCGCATCGCACAGATAGCGGCCGGCCAGCA
>CAXTFF010000144.1:0-4095 GCA_964243325.1 uncultured Sphingomonas sp. | reverse complement strand
TGCCAAGACCCCAATATTTATCACCGTCGAGCTTGGTGCGGATGTATTTCACGTCGCCGCCGAGCCCGGCGAAATCCTGGCTGATGATCAATCGCTGACCGGCGCTTGGGCGCAGGCGGCTGTTGAGGCTGTCGTAGCTGAGCGAGAAGCCGACCGACGAGTTGAGCCGGTCGCCGAGCTGGTCGCATAGGTAGCGGCCGACCCTGAACGAGTCGCAAACGCCGTTGGTCAGGAGCGAGCTGTCGAGATCGACCTCTTCGTAGGACAAGCCGTAGCGGCCGGAGAGCGACCAATATTCGGTGAGCGGCACGCCCGAGCGGATCTGGAAGCCGGTCGAAACCTGGTCGTAGAGCGTGCGCCGCTCGTTGTTGACGAAGTTGAACGAGTTGTAGTCGCGGCGGAACACGTCGACGCCGACCGCGATGTTCTTGTCGAACAGGTAGGGTTCGGTGAAGCCCAGCTCGATCGAGCGCGAGTAGGTCGAGTAGTTGACCCCCGCGCGCAATTCCTGGCCCTTGCCGCGGAAGTTGCGCTGGGTGATGTTGGCCTGGACGATGAAGCGTTCGAGCGACGAGAAGCCCGCCGACAGCTGAAGCTCGCCGGTCGACTTCTCCTCGACGGTGGTTTCCAGCACGACGCGGTCGGGGCTGGAGCCCGGCGTCTGCTTGATCTCGAGCTTGTCCTGGAAATAGCCGAGCGAGTTCAAGCGGTCCTGCGAACGCTTGACCTGGAAGCTGTTGAAGGCGTCGCCCTCGTTCAGGCGGATCTCGCGGCGGATGACCTTGTCCTGCGTCTGGACGTTGCCGTTGATCTCGATCCGCTCGACATAGGTGCGCTGCGCCTGGGCGATGTTGAACGTCATCGTCATGGTCAGCGTTTCGCGGTCGCGCTGGAACTCGGGGTTCACCTCGGTGAAGGCGTAGCCGAACAGCCCGGCGGACTGGCTCAATTGGTCGATCGAGTCCTCGACGAGCTTGGCGTTGTAGAAGTCGCCCTTCTTCATGGGCAGCGAGCGGGCCAGCGCCTCGTTGTTGAAGTCGCGGATGTCCGAGTCGACGGTGACGTCGCCGAACTTGTAGCGCGGCCCCTCCTCGACGACGTAGGTGATGATGAAGTCCTGCTTGTCGGGCGTCAGCTCGGCGACGGCGGAGGTGACGCGGAAGTCGGCGTAGCCTTCCGACAGGTAGAACTGGCGTAGCTTCTGCTGATCGTAGGCGAGCCGGTCCTGGTCGTAAGAGGTGTTGGAGGAGAAGAAGCGGAACAGGCGCGACTGCTTGGTCGCCATCTGCCCGCGCAGGTCGTCGTCCGAGAACTTCTCGTTGCCGATGACGTTGATCTGGCGGACCTTGGATTTCGGCCCCTCGGCGACCTCGAACACGATGTCGACGCGGTTCTGGTCGAGCGCGACCATCTTGGGCTCCACCGTCGCGCCGAAGCGGCCCTGGCGGCGGTACAGCTCGACGATCCGCGCCACGTCCTGCCGGACGGCGGTGCGCGAGAACACCTGACGCGGGGCGAGCTTGATCTCCTTGGTAATCTTGTCGGATTTCAGGCGCTTGTTGCCCTCGACGATCACGCGGTTGATGATCGGGTTCTCGCGGACGCGGATGACCAGGTCGCCGGTCTCGACGCCCGCGATCGTCACGTCGGCGAACAGGTCGGATTCCAGCAGGTCGCTGATCGCCTGGTCGACGGTCTCGTTGGTGTAGGGCTGGCCCGCGCGCAGCTTGGTGTAGGAGAGTGCGGTATCCGGCTCGATCCGCTGCGATCCCTCGACGCGGAGCGTGCGGACCAGGCGCTGGTTCGCGGCGGGAGCTTGTGACGCCGCGGTCGGTCGAGAGGTCGGCGGCGGCGGGGCGGCGGGTCCTTGCGCCGCGGGCGGCGCCCCGGTCGTCTGGGCCGCGAGGGGGACGCCCGACAGGGTAGTGGTCGCGAGAAGGATCGCGCCCACGCCTACGCTTCTACTACCGTTCAACGTCACTCACCCACCCCGACCATGTTCGCACCGAACCCCCGTTCCGCGCCCTGCCCGTAAATCGTTAACCAATCAACCGGCCTTAGCCGACCAGCCCCGCCAGGTTCCGCCACAATCCGAATGCGCCCAAGTCGTTGAACGTCACCAGCAACATCAGCGCCAGCAGCGCCATCAGACCGCCCCGGAACGCCCATTCCTGCACTTGCGGTTCGAGCGGGCGGCGGCGGATCGCCTCGATCGCGTAGAAGAACAGGTGGCCGCCATCGAGCATGGGGACTGGCAGGAGGTTGATGAACCCCAGATTGATGGACACGAGCGCGAGCAGGAACACGAACGCGCCGACGCCCAGCGACATCTGCTCGCCCGAGACCTTGGCGATCTGCAGCGGACCGCCGAGTTCGGCGACCGAGCGGCGACCGGTGATCACCTGACCGAGCGTTTCGACCATCAGCGACACGATGTCGCCCGTGCGGCGGATCGCGACGGCGGGCGCCTGGAGGAGCGACACGGGCACGATCACCGGCGCGGCCGCGCCGACGCCCAGGCGGCCGAAGCGGTATTCGTTGCCGAAGCGGTCGCGCTCGCGCCGGGTGCCGATAACCAGGTCGGCGGAGCGGGGCTGGCCGCCGCGGAAATAGTCCAGGCGGACGCGCTCGCCCGCGCGGATCTTGACGATGCCGACCATGTCCTCGAACGTCGCCACCTCGCGCCCGGCGAGGCGGACGACGCGGTCGCCGGTGCGCAGGCCCGCGACCGCGGCGGCGCTGCCGGGCTCGACGATGCCGACCGCGGGCGGCGTGCGCGGGTCGCCGTAGGCCAGCGCGAAGCCGCCCAGGATCAGGATCGCGACGAGGAAGTTGACGGCCGGACCGGCGGCGACGACGATCGCGCGCTGCCAGACGGGTTTCGCCTGGAAGGTGCGCGCGCGCTCGGCGGCGGGGAGCGCCAACCAGGCGGCGTCGGCCTGGCTGGCGGGGTTCATATCGCCGGCGAACTTGACGTAGCCGCCGAGCGGCAGCCAGCCGAACTTCCAGCGGGTGCCCCGCCTGTCGGTGAAGCCCGCCACCTCGCGGCCGAAACCGATCGCGAACGCCTCCGAATGGATGCCGAACAGGCGGCCAGCGAGATAGTGGCCCATCTCGTGCACGAAGACGAGCGGGCCGATGACGAGGACGAAAGCCAGGATGGTCAGGAAGATGCCGGGGGTCTCGATCAAGCCGTGTGATCCTTTACGCGTTCCGCGGCGATCGCCCTCGCCTCCCCGTCGACGGCCAGCACCGCTTGAAGGGTGGTCGGCGGGGGCGGATCGTAGCGACCGAGCGTATCGGCTACGATCGCGGCGATGTCTCCGAACTGAACGCGGCCGCCCAGGAAGGCGGCGACGGCGATCTCGTTGGCGGCGTTGAGGATGGCGGGACGCGCGCCGCCCGCGTCGAGCGCTTCGCGGGCGAGGCGGAGCGCGGGAAAGCGGACGGGGTCGGGCTCCTCGAAATCGAGGCGGCCGAGCTTGACCAAGTCGAGCGGCTCCATCGGCGTGGGCATCCGGTCGGGCCAGGCGAGGCAGTGCGCGATGGGGGTGCGCATGTCGGACGGGCCGAGCTGGGCGAGAATGGAGCCGTCGACATAATCGACCATGCCGTGGACGATCGATTGCGGGTGGACGACGATCTCGATGCGGTCGGGGGCGACGGGGAACAGGCGCGCGGCCTCGATGAGTTCGAGGCCCTTGTTCATCATGGTGGCGCTGTCGACGGAGATCTTCGCGCCCATCGCCCAGGTCGGATGCGCCACCGCCTGTTCGGGGGTGACGCGGGCCATGTCGGCGAGGCTCCAGTCGCGGAACGGGCCGCCGCTGGCGGTCAGAACGATGCGGCGGACGCGGTCGGGCCTGGCGAAGTCGAAGCACTGGAAGATCGCGTTGTGCTCGCTGTCGGCGGGGAGCAGCGTCGCGCCGCTCGCGCGGGCGGCGGCGAGGATGACCTCGCCCGCCGAGACGAGCGGTTCCTTGTTGGCGAGGACCACGGTACCGCCGGCGGCGACCGCGGCCATGACGGGTTCCAGCCCCGCGCAGCCGACGATCGCGGCCATCGTCCAGTCCGCGCCGAGGGCGGCGGCCTCGC
>CAXTFF010000143.1:0-5590 GCA_964243325.1 uncultured Sphingomonas sp. | reverse complement strand
GGGCAGCGCCGCCGCGATCGGCGCGGCGGGCGCGGGCGGCCGGACGCGTTGCCCGGCGGGCGCGGGCGTCACGATCCGAACGTCGGCCGGCGCGCGCAGGTCGGCGACGCGGACGGTGGCCGCGACCGGGACCGCGTCGCTCGCGGTGGTCGCAGGCTTGGACTCGACGGGCAGGTAGCGGATCGTGGCGGACTGGTCGTCGCCCAGATACATGGCCGCGACACGCCGGACGTCGGCGGCGGTGACGCGCGCCACGGCCGCCAGCTGCTTTTGCGACGCGTCCGGGTCGCCGTCGACGATCGTCGAGCTGGCGAGCACGAAGGCCTTGCCCTCGGCCGTCTCGCGCTGGCGGATGGCGGCGGTCATGATCTCGTTCTTCGCTTCGGCCAGCTCGGCGGCGGTGACGGGTTCGGTCCGAAGCCGCGCGATCTCGCGCCTGAGCGCGGCTTCGCCCTGCTCGGCGGTTTTGCCGCCCGCCACGATCGCGTAGGCGACGAGGTTGCCCGTCGACTGCTTGGTGTCGAGGAACGCCGCCGCCGATTGCGCCACCTGGTCGCGGTAGACTAGGCCTTGGTACAGCCGCGAACTCTCGCCCGTCGCCAGGATCGCCTGGAGCACCGTCAGCGCGGGCGTGTCCGCGTCGCGGTCTGGGGGCACGTGATAGCTGACGAGCACGGCGGGGAGAGGCGTGTTCGGCTCGTAGACCGTCCGCGCGATCGCCCGCGTCCGCGGCGGTTCGGCGACGGTGACGCGCGGGACGGGGCGGCCCGGCTTGGCGATCGGCCCGAAATAGCCGTCGACCCAGCGGTCGAGCTGGGCGGCGTCGAAATTGCCGGCCACGACCAGGATCGCGTTGTCGGGCCGGTAATAGGTCGCATGGAACGCGCGCACGTCGTCGATCGACGCCGCCTGCAGGTCGTCCAGGCTGCCGATCCCGGGCCGGGCGTACGGATGGACGCTGTAGGACAGCTGCGGATAGTAGATGGAATAGAGCTTGCCGTACGGGCTGGCGAGCGTGCGCTGGCGAAGCTCCTCCTTCACCACGTCGCGTTCCGATGCGAAAGATACGGGCTCGACCACCAGGCTCGCCATCCGGTCCGCCTCGGCGAACAGCAGCCGTTGAAGGTGGTTGGCGGGCACGACCTCGAAATAGTTGGTGTAGTCGTCGCCGGTGGACGCGTTGTTATAGCCGCCGACATCCTCGGTCAACCGGTCGAGCTGTTCGGGGACCAGGTTGCGCGTCGCCTTGAACATCAGGTGTTCGAACATGTGCGCGAAGCCGGACTTGCCCTTGGGATCGTCCTTGGACCCGACATCGTACCAGACCTGCACCGAAACGTTGGGCGTCGTCGTATCGCGGATCGCGAACACGCGCAGGCCGTTGGCGAGCGTCCGCTGGGTATGGACGATCGGCTTGACCGTCGCGCCGGTCGACGGACCCTGCGCGACGGCGGAGGCGGGCAGGGCTGCCGCCCCGAGCAGCAGCGCGGCGCGCAGCGGGTTCACTTGTCGCCCTTGGAACGGCTGGCGTAGATGACGGCTGCGGCAACCGCGGCCGAACCGATGCCCACGCCCACTCCGATCGCGCCGAGCGGCCAGTTCTTCGCGCGCTCCGTCATGCCGCGCGCCGCGGCTTCGCTGCGCTCCTTGGCGGCGCGCGCCGTCGCCACGATCTCGTTGGGCTCGTCGTTGGGAACCTGCGTCACGTCGTCTCTCCTTTCGACCTGACATAGCGCGCGCGGAAGTCGTTGGCGAAGGCTTCCAGCCGCCGTTCGGCGACCGCCGCGCGCAGGTCCGCCATCAGCGTCTCGTAGAACCAGATGTTGTGCTCGGTCATCAGCATGGCGCCCAGTATCTCGCCCGCGCGGACGAGGTGATGAAGATAGGCGCGGCTCCAGGTTCCACAAACGGGGCAGGGACATCCTGGGTCGAGCGGTTCCTGATCCTCCCCGAACCGGGCGTTGCGCAGGTTGATGGGACCTTCGCGCGTGAAGGCCTGGCCCGTCCGGCCCGAGCGGGTGGGGAGCACGCAGTCGAACATGTCGATCCCGCGCTCCACCGCGCCGACGATGTCGTCGGGCTTGCCCACGCCCATGAGATAGCGGGGCTTGTCCGCCGGCAGCTGGCCGGGGGCGAAGTCCAAGCAGCCGAACATCGCGTCCTGACCTTCGCCGACCGCCAGGCCGCCCACCGCATAGCCGTCGAAGCCGATATGGAGGAGCGCGTCGGCGGAGGCCTTGCGAAGCCGCTCGTCGAGCGCGCCCTGCTGGATGCCGAATAGCGCCGCGCGCTCCGCATACTCGCCGCCCGCATCGAACGCGTCGCGGCTGCGCTTGGCCCAGCGCATCGAGCGTTCCATGGCGGCTGTCTGCACCTGCGGCGTGGAACTGGTCGGCACCAGCTCGTCGAACGCCATCACGATGTCCGAGCCGAGCAACCGCTGGATCTCCATCGACCGTTCGGGGCTGAGCAGGTGGCGCGTCCCGTCCAGGTGCGATTTGAACGACACGCCCTCCTCCGACCGCTTGGTCAGATCGGCCAGGCTCATCACCTGATAGCCGCCCGAATCGGTTAGAATCGGCCGCTGCCAGCCGGACAGGCGGTGCAGCCCGCCAAGCCGCGCGACACGCTCCGCGCCCGGACGGAGCATCAGGTGATAGGTGTTGCCCAGGATGATGTCGGCTCCGGCTGCGGCGACGTCGCCGGGCTTCATCGCCTTGACGGTTGCCGCGGTGCCGACGGGCATGAAGGCGGGGGTGCGGATCACGCCGCGCCGCGGCGCGATCGCGCCCGTGCGCGCGCGGCCGTCGGTGGCGTGGATCGTGAACTGGAAACGGACCGGAGACATTCGCTCAGCGACGCTCGCCCGGTGGCCTTTGGCCCCGGCGACCGCTTTCGCCGGGCGCGGCGGCGCGGATGGTGACGAGCTCGGCGCGGGTGAGCGAGCCGTCCTTGTTCAGGTCGTAGCGGTCGAACAAGGACGAAAAGCGGCGCGTCAGTTCGGGCAACGAGATGCGGTTGTCGCCGTCGCCATCGACCTCGTACGGGCTGGGCAGCGTGTTGCGGTCGCCGAGCCAACGCTGCGCCCAGTCGGCATAGGCGATGTAGCCGACCCGCCCCGTCGCAGCCCCGTCGGCGGTGGCGTAGGCGCGGGCAAGGCCTGCGTCGCGTTCCGCGCGGCTGACGAGCGCGTCGGCGTTCGCGTCGCAGGCGGCGAGCAGCATGGCGGCCGGTTCGACAAGGATGGTGGCGGGCGGTTGCGGGACCGGGGAGGGCGGAGCGGGCGCCGCGGCCTGGGCGATAAGGGCGATGAGCGGGAGCATGGCGCGCTCCCTAGCGCGGATAAGTCGGCCGCGCCCCACCGAAAGACGGCGGAACGCGGCCGGGCGGGGATTAGAAGCCGATGATTATCGCCGCGTTGGGACGCCAAGTGTCGAACGAGATCGTGTCCACGCCGACGCGGAAGCGGGTGCGCCCGCCGGCCGCGCCGAACTCGCCGCCGACGCCGACGAGGTAATCGCCGTCGGTGTCGTCGAAATCGTCATCGCCCAGAATGCCGCCGCTGACCTTTTTCACGTCGAAATTGATCCACTGATAACCCGCGCGGACATAGGCCAGCCCACCGGACGGGAAGCGATAGCCGATCCGGGCGGCCGCGCCGTATTCGGTGTCGATCGCGCCGGTGCCGAGGTGGAAATTGCCTTCCACACCGACCACGGGGCCGGTCGCCAGCTCGGGCGAGAGCGCGACGTCGACGCCGGCGATCACGCCGCCGATCGCGCCGCCGTCCTTGCCGAACGGATTATCGAGGATGTCGTGATAGCCGCCGGAAATGCCCACATAGGGCCGGGCGGCGGGGGTCGGGGCCGCGTCCTGCGCGGCGGCGGGGGCCGCCGTCAGAAAGGCGGAAAGGGAAAGGCCGAGAACGGAGGCGCGCAACATGCGAGGGTCCTTGTGCGATGATGGATCGAGCGTGGCCGGACGGCCCGCTCGGCGCGCCGCATCGACCCGGACCGGCCGGACGGCAATAGCCGACCGGCTGGGCTAACCATCAATCGCGGACGCCCTGTGTCGCCCGGGCCACAGCGGCTCTAGGCGTCCGGTAACAGAAGGCTCGCATCGCCGTAGCTGTAGAAGCGATAATTCGCCGCGATCGCGTGGGCATAGGCCCCGTGCATCCGCTCGCGCCCCATCAGCGCGGAGACGAGCATGAACAAGGTCGAGCGCGGCAGGTGAAAGTTGGTGAGGAGTCCGTCCACCGCGCGGAAGCGGTAGCCGGGGGTGATGAATATGGCGGTGTCGCCTTCGAACGGCCGGACGCGGCCGTCCTCACCGCAAGCGCTCTCCAGCAGGCGGAGCGAGGTGGTTCCGACCGCGATCACGCGCCCGCCGGCCGCGCGCGCGGCGTTCAAACGATCGGCGGTCGCGAAGTCGATGCGCCCCCATTCGGCGTGCATCCGGTGCGCGTCGGTGTCGTCCGCCTTGACGGGGAGGAACGTGCCCGCCCCGACATGAAGCGTGAGCGTCGCGTGCCCGATCCCGGCCTCGGCCAGCCGCGTCATCAGATCGGGCGTGAAATGGAGCGCGGCGGTGGGGGCCGCGACCGCGCCGAGCTCGGTCGCGAACATCGTCTGGTAATCGTCGGCATCCCGCGCGTCGGTCGGGCGGCGCGCGGCGATATAGGGCGGCAGCGGCATGACGCCCGCGCGCTCCAGGAGCAGCTCGACCGGCTCGCAGCCCAGGAAGTCGAGCGCGAGCGAGCCGTCCTCAGCGCGGTCGGTCGCGAGCGCGGCGACGCCGTCGCCGAACTCGATCCGGTCCCCGTCCCGCAGCCGCCGCGCGTTGCGGACGAAGGCGCGCCAGCGGCGCGGTCCCTCGCGCTTATGGAGCGTCGCGCCGATCCGGGCGTCCCCGCGCGTCCCCTCGAGCCGGGCGGGAATGACGCGGGTGTCGTTGAAGACGAGGAGGTCGCCCGCGCGGAGCGCGCCCGGCAGGTCGCGGATCCGGGCGTCGCGGCGGCCCTTCGCGTTCACGACGAGCAGGCGGGCGATGTCGCGCGGAACCGCGGGGCGCAGCGCGATGCGGTCGGCGGGCAGGTCGAAGTCGAAGAGGTCGACGTTCATGACGCGCGGTCAGCGCCGTGCGGTCGGCCGCCGGGTGGAGGAGGCGCGGGCGGGCCGCCGTGCCGGGACGGGTGCGGCACGCGGCATTGGCACGGTGCCGGGCAGCGTCACCGGCGCACCAAGGCCGGGTGCGGGAGCCGCAGCTGCCGCTGGCTGGTAGGCGGGCGGATTATCGCTGGCGATATACGCGCGCAGAATGCGGGACGGTGTAGCGGGCGGCTCGCCACGTTCGATCAGGTCGACATGCTCCATGCCGTCCATCACCCGGCCGAACACCGTATAGTCCTTGTCGAGCTGAAGCCTGGGCAGGAAGACGATGAAGAATTGGCTGTTGGCGCTGTTCTTGTCCTGGGAACGCGCGGCCGATACCGCGCCGCGGACGTGCGGCAGGTAGTTGAACTCGGCCTCTACGTCCGGGGGGGGGGGGGGGGGGGGGGGGGGGGGGGGGGGGGGGGGGGGGGGGGGGG
>CAXTFF010000142.1:0-5625 GCA_964243325.1 uncultured Sphingomonas sp. | reverse complement strand
CAGGCACACCAGCACCACGCCCGCCGTATAGGCCATCGCCTCGCGCCGCGCCACGCCCGCGTCCGCGCCAGACTTGGCGAGGCTGAGCGCCTTGAGGCTCAGGATCGGGAACACGCAGGGCATGATGTTGAGCAGCAGCCCGCCCAGCACCGCGCCCCCGAACGCCAGAAGCGCGACCGACCAGTCCGTCCCCGCCGTCTCGGTCGTCCCCGCCGCCACCGCGCCCGGCCGCGCCGTCAGGGCGAAGCCCTGCCCCTCGCCCGTCGCCAGCACGCCGTTCAGCAACGCCGGCGCGGTGCCGATCGGCGCGGCCGCCGTCTCGACCAGCAGCACGTCGCCCGACCGCGTCACGGACTGCCTGGCGGCGTAGTCGATCGCGCCGCCCTCCAGCGGGTAGAAATAGGCGTCACCCAGCGGCGCGTCCGCCGGGAACGGCACCGCCATGCGGAACCGCTTGTCGGCGACCGCGAATGTCGCCTCGCTTCCGAGCGGCTTGGGCAAAGCGCGCCGCCACCCGTCGAACCGCGTCCGAGACGCCGGGTCGATCGAGCCATCGCCGACGGTAAGCTCGGTCGCGAGCTCGCGACTTTCCGGCACGCAGATCTCGACGGTGCAGACCAGATAGTCCGCCTTCACCTTGAGCGGCAGCTTGGTTCCCGCCGCCAGCCCGGCCGGCACCGTCAGCTCGACGAACTGCACCCAGGGCCGCTCATAGACATAGTTCATCAGCCCGCCGACGATCAGCCGGCTCGGCACCGGATATCGCAGCGGCCCCGCGCTCACCCCGGCCGGCAGCGTCCAGTCGAGCGTCGTCTCGACTCCCGCGTCGCCGCCGTTCTTCCAGTAACCGTGCCACCCCGGCTCGGGCGTGGACACGAAGGCGAGCAGCACCCGCCCGCCCGCCGCCGGGCGCGGCGTCTCGGCGACCAGCTCCATCGCGACATGCTTTACGGCGGGCGCGGTCGGGACCGGAGTCGGTGAAGGTGCCTCCATCGGCTCGCCAGGGCCGGATATCTCGCCCCGTGGCCCGACCACTGTCGCGCCGCCGACCGTCGCGACGGCAAGCGTCATCAACAAGCAAAGAAGCGCGCGGATCATTGCCCAATTCCCATCACCCGCACATAGCGCATCGAACCCTGGACCCCAAGGATGCCCATGAAAGCGTTCCTAGCCGCCCTCCTCGCCGCGGTCGCCGTGCCCGCGACCGCGCAACAGGCCGCACCCGCAGCCGCGCCGCGCGCCGCCCCCAAGCTCATCGTCGCCGTCTCGGTCGACCAGCTCTCCGCCGATCTGTTCGCGCAGTACCGCGAGCATTTCACCGGCGGCTTCGCGCGCCTCCTGCGCGGCGCGGTGTTCCCGTCCGCCTATCAAGGCCACGCCGCGACCGAGACTTGCCCGGGCCATTCGACGATCCTGACCGGCTATCGACCGGCCAGGACCGGCATCGTCGCCAATACCTGGGTCGACCAAGACGCCCCGCGCCCCGATAAGCTCGTCTATTGCGCCGAGGACGAGCGCGTCTCCGGCTCCGACCACACCGGGTACACCGCCTCCGACCGCCACCTCAAGGTGCCGACGCTCGGCGAGCGGTTGAAGGCGGCCACCCCCGCCAGCCGCGTCGTTTCCGTCGCCGGAAAGGACCGCGCCGCCATCATGATGGGCGGCCACAAGGTCGACGAGCTCTGGTGGTGGGACGGCAAGACCTACAGCTCCTATGCGGGCCGCGCCGTGCCGCCCGTCGTCCAGCGCACCCGCGACGCGGTCGCCGCCCTGATCGCGCGCCCGCAGGAAGCGATGCCGCTGCCCGCCTTTTGCGCGCCCTATGACCGCGCGACGCGGATCGGCGAGCAGGTGCTCGGCCGCGGCCGGTTCGAGCGGGCGGCGGGCGACGCGCGCGCCTTCCGCGCCTCCCCGGCCTCCGACGCGGCGGTGCTGTCGCTCGCCGCCGGGCTGGTTCAGGATATGAAGCTCGGGCGCGGCCCGGCGACCGACGTCCTCGCGGTCGGCGCGTCGGCGACCGACTATGTCGGCCATAGCTTCGGCACGGGCGGCACCGAGATGTGCATCCAGATGGCCGAGCTCGACGCCGCCTTGGGCGGGTTCCTCGACGTGCTCGATCAGACCGGCGTCGACTATCAGGTCATGCTGACCGCCGATCACGGCGCGCACGACGCGACCGAGCGCCAGCGCGACCGCGCCATGCCGATGGAGGCGCGCGTCGAGCCCGCCCTCGCCCTCAAGGCGATGGACGCCGCGATCGTCGCCGAGCTGAAGCTCACCGGCCCCGTCCTGCTCGCCGCCGAAGGCGACGTCTACCTCGACCGCAAGCTCCCGCCCGCGACCCGCGCCCGCGTCCTCGCCGCCGCCAAGCGCCGCTACTTGGCGCGGCCCCAGGTCGCCGCCGCCTACACCGCCGCCGAGATCGCCGCGACGCCGGCGCCCACCACCCCGCCCGAGACCTGGACGCTGCTGGAGCGCGCCCGCGCCAGCCACGATCCGACCCGCTCGGGCGACCTGCTCGTCCTCCTCAAGCCGCGCGTCACCGCGATCGAGAAACCCGGCCCCGGCTATGTCGAGACGCACGGCAGCCCCTGGGACTACGATCGCCGCGTGCCGCTGCTGTTCTGGCGCCGCGGCCAGCCCGGCTTCGAGCAGCCGCTCTCGGTCGAGACGATCGACATCCTCCCCACCCTCGCCGCCCCGCTCCGCCTCGCGGTGCCCGGCATCGACGGCCGCTGCCTCGACCTCGATCCGGGCGAAGGCGACACCTGCCGCCCCTGACCCTCACCGCGCCTCGTACGCCCTGATCCCCGGCCCGAGCCGGTTCGTACCCATGGCCACCCGCTCCCCGCTCGCATTCGCCACGAAGGCGGGCGACCGTGTCTCGCCCGGCGCGAGCCGCGCGTCGTTGCCCTCCACCCGAAGCCCCGCCGACGAGTACTTCTTCTGCTCGGCCGCCACCACGATCAGCCCCGACCAGTTCTCCTTGGCCCTGCCCTGTACGAACGTGTTGCGCGCGATCAGCCCCGACGCGCCCTCGGGCAGGTCGATCATGTAGTTGGTCTTCGATCCTTGCACGTCGTCGAAGCTGTTGTCGGTGATCGACACGTCCGGCGCGCGCAGCTTGACGTAATGCCCGCCCCGCCCCCGCTCGAAGCGCGAATTGGTGACGGTGACGTTGCCCGCCGTCCCGACATAGATCGAGTGCGCGCAGTCGGGCGTCTCGTCGCACTGCCCCAGTCCCGCGAAGGTCGACCGGTCGACCGATATCCGCCGCGAATCCTGCGGGTTGCCCAGTATCCCTTCCTGGCTGTCGAGGAACATGGAATTGACCACCTGGAGGTCCCCGATCTCGATGCGTATGCCCGCCCCGTTGCCGTCGGGCACGCGGATGCCCCGGAACACCAGCCCGTCCACGACCGCGCCGGTCCCGCGCAGCACCAGCACCGCCTTGCCCTCGCACGCCGTCCCGTCGAAGATCGCCGTCCCCGGCTTCTCCGCCCGGAACGTGATCCGCGCCGCCTGCTGGATGCCGCAGTCGCGGTGCACGCCCGGCGCGACGACGATCGTCGCGTCGCGCCCGCGCACCGACATCAGCGCGTCCTGAAGCTTGCCGAACCGCTCGCCGGTCTCCGCCACGAGATACGGCCCGGCTTCTTGCGCGGCGGCGGGCGTGGCGAGGGCGAGGAGCAGAGCAAGGGTCAGGCGCATGGGGGGAGTTCCTTCTGTCCCCGAACTGCTCGCTCCCGGTCCCGGGGGCTAGGGTGAAAGGGGGTTAACGCCTCCGTCATGATCGCAGCGAGAATCGTGAGCAGGTCGGGTCCGACCGACCCTCGCCAAATCGGGTCGATCCACTCGCCGTCGGCGGGTGGGCGCTTGTCGAATGACCCACCGAGCCGTTCGACCCCGCGCCGGCTTGATGTTCCCAGGATGTAGCAGCCGCATTCCCAATCGAGCGGCGGCGAGAAGACGCGCCAGAACTCGTTTGTGGGCGACAACGTTATGCTGTCGAGTTCCATATGGGCCGAACAACCTCCGGCCTTGAATATCCAGAAATCCCGATTGCCGTCTTCGAGTTGCCGCAAGCGCGTCTCGGCGTAGCGGACGCTGTGAACTGCCCAATAGAGCAGGCGAGCGCGGCCGTTGAACTCGCGCTCCAGCAGCAGCGGGAACCAGTCCCAGCCATGCCGCTCGATGAAGGCCCGGAACCCCGACCTAAACTGGTCGAGTCCGCCGCCTTCGGGCAGCAAATCGACAAGTTCGGCGATCGCTTCGGTGCTGATCTCGATTCGGCGTGGTTCCATGCCCCCAGCATCGCGCAGGTCGAGATCAAAATCACGTCACCTTCCGTGATCGATGCCTGACCCATCCCGGTACAGTGCCAGCTCAGTCCAGGTTGGGCCGGAGCCACCGCTCCGCCTGCTCGATCGGCACGCCGCGTCGCCCGGCATACTCCTCCACCTGGTCGCGTCCGATCCGCGCCACCCCGAAATACTCGGCCTGCGCATGCCCGAAATAGAAACCGGACACCGCCGCCGTGGGCAGCATCGCGAAGCTGTCCGTCAGCTCCAGCCCGACCGCCTGCTCCGCGCCCAGCAGGTCGAACAGCGGCCGCTTGAGCGAGTGCTCCGGACAGGCCGGATAGCCCGGCGCGGGCCGTATGCCCCGGTACTTCTCGCGGATCAGCGCCTCGTTGGTCAGCTGCTCGCCCCGCGCGTATCCCCACAGGTCGCACCGCACGTGCCGGTGCAGCGCCTCCGCGAAGGCCTCCGCCAGCCGGTCCGCCAGCGCCTTCAGCAGGATGTCGTTGTAATCGTCGTGCCCCGCCTTGTAGGCCGCGACGTGTTCGTCGATCCCGTGGATGCCGACCGCGAACCCGCCGATCCAGTCCCCCGCGGGATCGATGAAATCGGCTAGGCACATGTTGGCCCGCCCTTCCCGCTTGGCGATCTGCTGGCGCAGGAACGGCAACCGCGCGCCCCCGTCGAGCACCACGTCGTCCCCGTCGCGCGAACACGGCCACAGCCCGACCACGCCGCGCGCCGTCAGCCATTTCTCGTCCACGATCCGGTCGAGCATCGCTTGCGCGTCCGCGTACAGCCCGGTCGCGCTCTCCCCCACGACCTCGTCTTCGAGGATCGCCGGGAAGTTTCCCGCCAGCTCCCACGCGCGGAAGAACGGCGTCCAGTCTATGTAGCGCCGCAGATCGGCCAGGTCCCACCCGTCGAAGCGGTGCAGCCCCGGCTTGGCCACGTCGGGCGCCTTCAGCGCCATGTCCGCCGCGAACCCCCGCGCGCGCGCCTCCGCCAGCGGCAGCAGGTCGTTGGCCGCGCGCCCCGCCCGCGCCTCGCGCACCGCGTGGTAATCCGCCGCGACGCCCGCGACATACTCGTCGCGCGTCGTGTCGCTCACCAGCGTCGTCGCCACGCCCACCGCCCGGCTCGCGTCGAGCACATGCACCACCGGCCCGCCATAGGCCGGCGCGATGCGGAGCGCGGTGTGGACCTTGGACGTCGTCGCCCCGCCGATCAGCAGCGGCATGGTCATGCGCGCGCGGCTCATCTCCTCGGCCACCGTCACCATCTCGTCGAGCGACGGCGTGATCAGCCCCGACAGCCCGATCAT
>CAXTFF010000141.1:0-5662 GCA_964243325.1 uncultured Sphingomonas sp. | reverse complement strand
GGCGAGGAGGTGACGCGCTTCGCGCCCGGCGAGATCGTCGGAGTCGGGTGCATGGTCGACAGCTGCCGCGAATGCGCGTCCTGCCGCGACGGAGAGGAGCAATATTGCACCGGCTCGGGCTTCGTCGGCACCTATAACGGCGACGACAAGCACAATGGCGGGCACACCTTCGGCGGTTATTCGGACCGGATCGTCGTCGACCAGGACTTCGTCCTGAAGGTCGGCCATGACGAGGCGGACCTGGCGGGCGTCGCGCCGCTGCTCTGCGCGGGGATCACCACCTATTCGCCGCTGCGCCACTGGAAGGTCGGGCCCGGCCAGAAGGTCGGCGTCGTCGGCTTGGGCGGTCTTGGCCATATGGGCGTCAAGATCGCCGCCGCGATGGGGGCCGAGGTGGTCGTCTTCACGACGTCGGAGAACAAGCGCGAGGACGCGCTGCGACTCGGCGCGTCCGACGTGGTCGTATCGCGCGACGCCGACCAGATGGCGGCACAGGAAGGAAGCTTCGACTTCATCCTCAACACGGTCGCGGCTCCGCTCGACCTCGACCCGTACATCGCCGCCCTGAAGCGTGACGGGACCATGGTGCTTGTGGGCGTGCCGGCCGAGCCGCACAAATCGCCCTCGGTCGGCAACCTGATCTTCCGCCGGCGCGCCCTCGCGGGATCGCTGATCGGCGGCATCGCCGAGACGCAGGAGATGCTCGACTTCTGCCGGGAGCACGGGATCGTCGCCGATATCGAGATGATCCGGATGGACGAGATCGACCAGGCCTACGACCGCATGGTGCGCAGCGACGTGAAATACCGCTTCGTGATCGACATGGCGACGCTGAAGCAGGACTGAGCGGGCCGGGCCTAACGCAACTTGGCGATCGCCAGCCCGTCCTGCTTGGCGCGATCCTTGGTCGACTCCTCCGACCGCTTCAGCGCCTTGGCGATGGCCTTCAGCGCCATGCCCTTCTTGGCGAGCTGATGCAGCTTCTGGAGCTCGTCGGGGGTCCAGGGCTGGCGATGACGCTCGAAGGCGTCCTTATCCTTGGCCACCCACCGGCCTCCTCGCTTGCGCGCGCATCCAGATGTCGAACAGCTCCGGCCAGCGCGATCCGGGCATGTCGCGCGGCAGGTAGAGCGGGCCGAAGCCGTGCCCGCCCGCTTCGAAGAAATGCGCTTCCACCGGCACCCCCGCCTCGCGCGCGGCGGCCATCATCGCCAGCGGCTGGCCGACCGGCACGACGGGATCGTCCAGCGCGTGGGCGATGAACAGCGGCGGGGTGTCGCGTCGCACCCGCCGGTCGGCGTCGAAGCGCGCCGCCGGGCCGGTGCCGACGCGCATCCGGTCGCCCGAGATCACCGGATAGACCAGCCCGGCGAAGGCGGGGCGGGCGGACCGGTCGTCGGCGGCGTCGACGGGCCTGTAGACGGGATCGGCGTGCGCGACCGCCAGGCTCGCCGCGAGCAGCCCGCCCGCCGAGAAGCCGACCACGCCCAGCGTCGCCGGGTCGATCCCGAACGACGCCGCGCGCGAGCGGATCAGCCGCATCGCGCGCTGGCTGTCCTGCAACGGCACGTCCTGCGGGTCGGCCCAGCCCTCGCCGGGAAGGCGATAGGCGAGGACGAACACCGTCACGCCCATCGGGTCGAACGCGCGCGCGACGTTCACCCCCTCATTCTCGATCGAGAGGAACTGATACCCGCCGCCCGGTATCGCCAGCAGCGCGCGGCCGTTGGGCCGCACGGGGCGGTATACGCCCACGATGGGTTCGGCGACGCCGCGCAGCCACAACTCGCGCCGGGGAGGGGCACCGTTCATGCTGTCGTTCGGGCGGGGCAGGCGGGCGGGCGAACCGGGCGGGCGGCCCGGCCATAGCTTGAAGTGCTCGCGCGGTGGCCAGGCGGTGATCCGCTCCGGCGACTGCGCGCGAACGGCCGTCGCGGCGGTCGCGGCGGCGAGCGCGCCGCCCAGCATGTCTCGACGGTTCAGCATGGATATTGGCCCTCCCTGGTCACCCCGGCCTCGGGCCGGGGTCCCGCTTCTCCTTACCCGCATCGGGCGAAAGAAGAAGCGGGATGCCGGATCGGGTCCGGCATGACGAGGAAATCAGACGCTCAATCCTGCTTGTCGAACGTCTTGCCCCAGGCGCGGACCGGGCGGTCGCGCCACAATCCGCGGTGATAGGCGTCGGATGCCAGGAGCGGCATCACCGATCCGGCCTCGGCGAACACCATCTGCTCCATCGCCGTCGACACTTTGCCCCAGCTCGCCGCCTCCTTGAGCGTCGAGGACGAGCAGGCGCCGTCGCGCACGTCGGCGACCGTGATCTGCACGGCGTACTTGTGGACCTGGACGTCCTCGTGCCCCAGGATCTCGGCGCAGACCACCGTGTCCTGGATGAAGTTCTTGGGCACGCCGCCGCCGATCATCAGCAGGCCCGTCGTCCCCGCCGCGACCTTGATATCGGTCAGCTCGCGGAAGTCGGCGACCGCGTCGATCATCAGGTATGGCTCGCCAGCCTTCATCCGATCGACCTGGTGCTTGACCAGCCCGAAGCCGGCCGACGAATCGACGAACGCCGGGCAGAAGATCGGCACGTCATGCTCGTAGGCGAGCTTGACGAGGCTGTTCTCCTTCTTGCCGTGCTCCACCAGGTACTTGCCCATCTCGCGGATGAACGCGCGCGATGAGTACGCCTTGGGCTCCAGCTCGTTCGCGATCTTGTTGATCGTGAAGTCGCAGTCCTGCAGCTGCTCCTCGTCGATGTAGGTGTCGTAGATGCGGTCGATATAGAGCGAGCGCAGGACGTTGTCGTCGGGCACCTCGTTGGCCTGGTAGTGCTTGTGGCCCAGCCCCTCGAAGAAATCCATGTCGACCACGGTCGCGCCGGTGGCGACGATGCCGTCGACCATGTTCGAGCGCACCAGTTCCGCATACAGGTCCATGCAGCCGCCCGCCGAGGTGGAACCGGCGATGACGAGGAAGATCGAGCAATCCTTGTCGCCGAGCATCTGGTTGTAGATGCCCGTCGCGCGCGCGAGGTCGCGGCTGGTGAAGCTCATCTTGTCCATCGCGTCGATGATCGGCCGCGCGTCGAAGGTGCGGATGTCGATGTGCTCGACGGTGCGGCTGAGCAGCTCCGCCTTGCGCGTGTCGTTGATGGGGGTGAGGTCGTTCATTTCTGATACCGTTCGTTCTAGACCCGCCGTCGTTTGTGGGGACGCGGAAACCCAATGCAGGCGAGCGCACCCGCCGCTATTCTGCCGTCACCCCGGCTCGGGGCCGGAGTGACGGGTGATGTAGGAAGCGCGTTACAGCTTGGCGACGTTGCCGCCCAAGCGGAGCGGCGCGGCGTCGTACATGGACACCATCGGCTCGTCCGCGACCACCACGGTCTCGTCCGACCCGAAACCGTTGAAGGCGGTTCGCATCGCCGATCCGTACGCGCCGAGCATCCCGATCTCGATATAGTCGCCCGCCTGCACGTCGGCGGGCAGCAGGAACGGACCCGCCATCCGGTCCAGATCGTCGCAGGTCGGCCCGTAGAACGAGAAGGCCGTGTCCCGCGCCCGGCTGTCCGGCTCGCGGAGCAACGTGACGGGAAACCGCCACCCCAGATGCGCCGCGTCGAACAACGCGCCGTACGCGCCGTCGTTGATGTAAAGCTCGGCGTCCCGGCGCTTCTCCACGCGCACGACGATCGAGCTGTATTCGGCGCACAGCGCGCGGCCCGGCTCCGCCCACAGTTCGGCCGAGTAGGACACCGGCAGGCTCTCGAACGCGCGGTGGATGGTGTCGAAATAGCGCTGCAGCGGCGGCGGCTCCATGCCCGGGTAGGACGAGGGAAAGCCCCCGCCGACATCGACCACGTCGACCGTCACCGCCGCCTCGACGATCGCCGCGCGCACCCGCTCCATCGCGAACGAATAGGCGTCGGGCGTCATCGCCTGGCTGCCGACGTGAAAGCAGATGCCGAGCGCGTCGGCCGCCTGCCGCGCCGCCATCAGGAGCGGCTTCACCTCCCCGCCCGACGCCCCGAACTTAGCGCCCAGGCTCAGCTTGGAATAGTCGGACGACACCTGCAGCCGCACGCACAGCGTCAGGTCGTCGGCCCCGCCGGTCGCGCGGACAATCTTGTCCAGCTCCTCTTCCGAATCGAGCGAGAAGACCCGGACGCCGTGATCGCGGTACGCCTCGGCGATCACCTCCTCGGCCTTGACCGGGTGCATGAAGCAGAGCGTCGCGCCCGGCAGCGTCGCGGCCACCAGCCGCACCTCGACGATCGAGGCGACGTCGTAATGCGTCACGCCCGCGTCCCACAGGATGCGGAGCAGGTCGGGGGACGGGTTCGCCTTGACCGCATAGATCGAGCGTCCCGGGAACTTCTCGGCGAAGAACCGGGCCGCGCGCTCCGCGGCGTGGGGGCGGACGAGCGTCACCGGCTGGACCGGGCGACGCTTGGCGATATCGATGCCGTCACAGGTGACGGCGGTCGAATGGGTCGTCGCTAACCCCAGCGCAGGATGATGGTGCAATTCAAGGGACCTCCAATTGCCTCGCGGCATACGGTTCGAAAACTGCCTTGCGGTTGGAAGTCCCATGGGGCAGCGCGGTCGGAAATATGGCGGGGGGACCCCCATGTAAAGCGGCGATTATCCTCCAGGGATGAAAATGACGTTTTTGCGACAACCGACCCGCGCCGGGGTCCGCGACGCCGCCGCCAAGATCGCGGGCGTCCTGGCCGCGACGCCGCTGTTCACCGCCGAGATCAAGGGCGCGACGGTCGCGTTCAAGGCCGAGTCGCTCCAGCCGGTGGGCGCGTTCAAGATCCGCGGGGCGTGGCACCGGCTGACCGCGCTCGACGACGCGGCCCGGGGGCGGGGCGTGGTGGCGTTCTCGTCGGGCAACCATGCCCAAGGGATCGCCTGGGTCGCGCGCAGGCTGGGCATGGCCGCGACGATCGTGATGCCGCACGACGCGCCGCCGGTGAAGCGCGACGCCACGCTCGCGCTGGGCGCGGAGGTCGTCGGCTACGACCGCGCGACCGAGTCGCGCGAGGGGATCGCGGCGCGCCTGGCGGAGGCGCGCGGGGCGACTTTGGTGCCCAGCTTCGACGACCCGTGGATCATCGAGGGGCAAGGGTCGGCGGGGATCGAGGCGGCGGCGCAGATGGCGCGCGCCGGGCTGGGCGCGCCCATGCACGTCGTCGTGCCGTGCGGCGGCGGCGGGCTGGCGGCCGGGCTCGCGCTCGCGCTGCCCGACGCGCGCGTGACGGTGGTGGAGCCGGAAGGCTGGGACGACATGCGCCGCTCGCTGGAGGCGGGGTGGATCGAACCGGTCGGCCCGGACGCGCCGCCGACCGCCTGCGACTCGCTGCAAACGCAGCGCGTGTCGCCGCTCACCTTCGACGTGCTGTCGCGCCGGGGCGTTCAGGGCGTGGCGGTGACGGAGGCGGAGACCGCCGCCGCGCAGCGCTGGGCGGCCGGGCGGCTGCGGCTGGTGGTCGAGCCCGGCGGCGCGGTCGCGCTCGCCGCGCTGCTGGTGGGCCGGATCGCGCCGGAGCCGGGAACGCTGGTGCTGCTGTCGGGCGGCAACGTCGACCCGGCCGCCTACGCGCGGGTGCTGGCCGCATGACGGACGCGCTCACCGGCATCGCCGCCGCCGCGCC
>CAXTFF010000140.1:0-5704 GCA_964243325.1 uncultured Sphingomonas sp. | reverse complement strand
GTCGAGCAGACTACACATCGCGTACGTCCGGGCGAGACGCGGTCGAGCATCGCGGCCGCACGCGGGGTCGGTTGGCCCGCGCTGGCTCGGTTGAACGACATCGCGAATCCGGACCGGATCATGCCAGGCCAGCTGCTCCGATTGCCTTCGTCTGGCGCAGCCGCCGAGCGGACCGGGGCCGCCGCTTTGACCGCAGCCGCGCCGCCCGCGAACGACAGGCCGATCGGCAGCGTGTCCGAGCGGCACGAGAGCGGCAGTCGCGGCCCGGGCACCGTGTCGAACGGGCGCGGCGATCCGGGCGGCGTTTCCTACGGCGTGCATCAGCTGTCCTCCAACGTGGGCACGCTCGGGACCTCCCTTTGCCACGAAGGCGCGCGCTGGGTGGGCGAGCTCGATGGGGGTCAAGGAAGCGCCGCCTTCAGCGACCGCTGACGCGCGATCGCCGCGCGCGAGCCGGCCGCAAGGTCTAGGCCTCGGTGCGCCAGCACACCTCCACCGCCCCCAATGGCGGGCGCGGGACTTACGACGACCGCATGGCGATGGTCTGGCGTCGGCCCGACGGGACCTACGTCGCGCAGACCTTCACCGGAAACACCGACCCCGCCCGCGGTTACGAGGCGCGTGGTTACGGACGGGAGGTGAACGGAGATGGGCGCAAGGAGCTGGGCCGGCTGGTGGAGGGCAACTACCGCTACGAACTTCAGTCGGGCGACTTCGCGGGCAACCGTTACTTCCGCGCGACGGAAACGCAGGTCGCAGGAGGGACAGCAACCATGACGGCGAGTTCACCGCTGCCGACGGGCTCGACCGCACGGGCGCGGGCCGGTCGATGCCGATCCATCGGGGTGGGACCGGCGGGACCGGATCGGCGGGCTGCCGGACGCTGCGGCCCGGCGATTACAACGCGCTGCTCGCCGGCCTTGGTCGCCGGACCAGCTTCAGCCACGTGCTGGTGAACGCCAACCGTTGAGGTCCGCCATGCGCATCGCGGCCACCGCCGCCCTGACCCTGCTCGCCGCCTGCGGATCGGGCGCGGCCGAGACGGAGACCCCGCCCACCACGAGCTGGGGATGACGGGCGCGACTTTCACCGTGCGGGCGAACGGCGACGCGCCCGGGGCGATAAGGTGGGACGGTCCCGACACGGGCGGGTTCGACATGCGCGACGGCTGCGCCGGCCCGTTCCTGACCGCCCGAGCCGAACCCCGCCCAGACGCGTCGCGCAAAACGCTCGGCCGCGCGCTGAATGCTTGGAACGTCGCGGGAGCGGAGTCGTCCGCCGCGCGGCATCTGGGCTGCGACGACGGGGTCTGGGCGACCCCGAGCGATCCGGACGGCGAATAATATGGGCTCATGCTGCCGCTCGGCCGCCGGATGGCGTTCGAATGGTACGACGACCGTTTCGTCCTCACCGATCGGATCGACTGGATCCCGAACCGCCGAGCGGATCGACTTAGCTCAGGCGACCGCTAGGCGATCCTCGAACAGCGCCGCCAGCTCGCGCTTCACGATCTTGCCGTTGGCGTTCCGGGGCAACACCTCGGCGACGAAGCGGATCGCGACGGGGGTCTTGAACACGGCCAGATGCTTCTTCACCCAAGCCTGCAGCTCCGCCTCGGTGGCCGCCGCGCCCGGCGCCAAGTGGACGACGGCGGCGGGCTCCTCGCCCAGCGTCCGGTGCGGCAGGCCGATCAGCGCGCAGTCGGTCACCGCCGGGTGCGCGTAGAGGCAGTTCTCCACTTCGGTCGAATAGATGTTCTCGCCGCCGCGGATCACCATGTCCTTGGCCCGGTCGACGACGTAGCAGAAGCCTTCCTCGTCGAGCCGCGCCAAGTCACCCGTGCGGACCCAGCCGTCCACGAACGTGGCCGCGGTCGCGTCGGGCTTGTTCCAATAGCCGCGCACGATCATCGGCCCGCGCGCCCACAGTTCACCCACCCCGCCCGGCGTGGTCTCGGTCACGCCGTCCTCCGCCATGATCTTCAGGTCGGCGGTCGCCACCGGCGGCCCGGCGCTGGTCGGGCGGTTGAGATACTCCTCACCCGAATGGCTGGTGACGGTCGCCATCGTCTCCGTCATGCCCCAACCGTTGCCGGGCAGCGCGCCGAATTCGGCATGGATGCGCTTAACCAGATCGGGCGCGGACGGGGCACCGCCATAGGCGATCGCCTCCAACGACGATAGATCGTAAGCGCCGCGGTCGGGATGCTCAAGCAGCTGCCAGGCGATCGTCGGCACGCCGCCGGTCAGGTTGACCCGCTCGCGCTCGATGATCTCGAAAGCGCGGATCGTGTCCCATTTGCGCATGAACACCATGCTCGATCCGCTCGCGATCGCCGCCATCAGCGTCGCGGAGCACGCCGTGACGTGGAACAGCGGGATGACGAGCAGCATCACCTTGGGCTCGGGCGCGGCGGGCGGCGTTTCGCCCCGGCGCAGCAGCGTGCGTGCCGCCGAATAGCTCGTCGACATGATGTTGGTCATCAGGTTGCGGTGCGTGCCGAGCGCCCCCTTGGGCGCGCCGGTCGTGCCGCTGGTGTAGAAGATCGTCGCGTCGTCGTCCGGCGCGATCGTGAGCAGCGGCAGCGCGCGGTCGGGAAGCGCGTGCCACTCGCCCGGCGCGCCGATCACCTCCTCCAGCCGCGAGGCGGGAGCGTCCAGCGGCGTGCTCGCGCGGGCGACGAGGATGTGGTCGAGGTCGGGTAGCCGACCGTACGTCTCGACCAGCCGCGCATGGCGCTCGTCGTCGACGATCAGTATCTTCGCACCCGAGTCGGACAGCCCGTATTCCAGCTCCGCGCCCGTCCACCAGGCGTTGAGCGGCACCGCGATCGCGCCGAGGGACGTGATCGCAAAGAAGCCCGCCACCCATTCGGGCAAATTACGCATCGCCAGCGCAACGCGGTCGCCCCTGCCCACGCCCAACCCCGCTAAATGCTCGGCGAGCGCGGCCGTCGCACGGTGGTTCGCGTCGTAGCTGACGCGCTCGTTCTCGTAGACGGTGAACACCGCGTCGCCGAACGCGCGCGTCGCCGACAACAGCCACGGCAGCGACGGCGGTGCGTTCTTCCACACCCGGGTGCGCCGCCCGTCGATCTCCAGCTCCTCCATCTCGAACTTCGCGCCGGGCGCGGTGAGCGCGGCGCGCGCCTGCGCCATCGACATCACCGGCCACTCGGCGGGGAGAGGGATCAGGGGTTCGCTGGCCACGGCTTCACTCTCCGATCGAAAAACGGGTTTGGGCGACCCGTTTGTATCGTCCAAGGTTAGAGTTGATCCGCGCGCGGCTCAAGGCCATACGCCGCTACGTGTTTGGAAACAGGGGTATGGAGATCGCATGGTGATCGCGGACGCGGCGACGCACGGCTTCGACCCCGCCCGCCTGGCGCGGGTCGACGCGTTCCTCCGCGACCGCTATCTGGATACCGGGCTGCTGCCCAACGCCCAGCTGCTCGTCGCGCGGGACGGCGAGGTGGTCCACTTCTCCAGCCAGGGCTCCGCGCGCGAGGGCGGAAGGGCGGTCGACGAGGGATCGCTGTTCCGCATCGCCTCCATGACCAAGCCGATCACCTCCGTCGCGTTCATGATGCTGGTCGAGGAAGGGCTGGTCGCGGTCGACACGCCGGTCCACCACGTCCTGCCCGAGTTCAGGAATGTGGGCGTATATAACGGCGGCGGGGCGGGCGTGCCTTTCGTCACCAAGCCGACGGCCGAACCGATGCGGATGGTCGACCTGCTCCGCCACACCGCCGGGCTTACCTATTCCTTCCAGAACCGATCCAACGTCGATGCCGCCTACCGCGAAGGCAAGCTGGAGAGTTGGCACGGCGGCCACGACCTGCAGGGCTTCGTAGCCGAACTGGCCAAGATCCCGCTCGAATTCTCGCCTGGCACATCCTGGAACTATTCGGTGGCGACCGACGTGCTCGGCGCGGTAGTGGAGCGGGTATCGGGCATGACGCTCGACCGGTTCTTCGCCTCGCGCATCTTCGAACCGCTCGGGATGGACGACACCTTCTTCCATGTGCCCGCCGACAAGCTCGACCGGCTGACCGACTGCTATACCTTCGCGCCGGGCCGGGGTCGCGTGATGTACGACCGGGGCGAGGCGAGCGCGTGGAGCCGCGCACCCAAGCTGCTGTCGGGCGGCGGCGGGCTCGTATCGACCGCACACGACTACCACCGCTTCAACGCGATGTTGCTCGGCGGCGGCGCGCTCGACGGCGTGCGGCTGCTCGGCCGCAAGACGCTGGACCTGATGACGGTCAACCACCTGCCCGGCGGTGCCGACCTGGCGAGCATGTCCAAGTCGCTCTTCAGCGAGGCGGCGAACGCGGGCGCCGGCTTCGGCCTGGGCTTTGCGATCAACATCGACCCGGCCCGGTCGATGGTCCTCGGATCGGTCGGCGAATATTACTGGGGCGGCATGTTCTCGACCGCCTTCTTCGTCGATCCGGTCGAGCGGGTGTCGATGGTGTTCCTGACGCAGTTGTCGCCCAGCAACCTTTATCCCATCCGCCGCGAGCTCAAGACCATGATCTACGCCGCGCTGAACTGATCCAGACCAGGAGAATACGAACGTGACCTCCCCCATCCGCACCGACCGCCATGGCGACATCCTGGTGATCGTCTCCGACAACCCGCCCGTCAACGCGCTCGGCGCGGCCGTCCGCCAGGGGCTGGAAGCCGCGATCAAGCAGGGCGTCGCCGACGAGAGCGTGTCCGCCATGGTCATCCGCTGCGACGGCCGCACCTTCTTCGCGGGCGCGGACATCACCGAGTTCGGCAAGCCGATGCAGGAGCCCGGCCTCCCGGCCGTCGTCGACATGATCGAGGCGTCCACCAAGCCCGTCGTCGCCGCGATCCACGGCACCGCGCTCGGCGGCGGATGCGAGATCGCGCTGGGCTGTCATTACCGCGTCGCCGTCCCCTCGGCCAAGCTCGGCGTGCCCGAGGTCAAGCTCGGCCTGCTCCCGGGCGCGGGCGGGACGCAGCGCCTGCCGCGCGTCGCAGGGCTGAAGCTCGCGCTGGAGATGACCGCCACGGGCAATCCGATCGCCGCCAAGCGCGCGCACGACGCCGGGCTGGTCGACAAGATCGTCGGCGAGGACAGCCTGGAGGCCGACGCGGTCGCCTATGCCAAGGAGATCGCCGCCGTCCGCCCGATCCCGCGCGCGAGCGAGCGGACCGTCGAGGCCGATCCCGCGGTCGTGGAGGCGTTCACCAAGGAGAACGCCCGCAAGTTCCGCGGCTTCGACGCGCCTGCCGCCAACATCGCCTGCGTCGTCAAGGCGACCGAGGTGCCCTTCCACGAGGGCATCGCCTTCGAGCGCGCCGAGTTCATGAAGCTCATGATGGGCGTCCAGTCCGCCGCCCAGCGGCACATCTTCTTCGCCGAGCGCCAGGCGGCCAAGATCGACGACGTCCCCGCCGACATTGCGCTGCGCCCGATCAATAAGGTCGGCGTCATCGGCGCGGGCACGATGGGCGGCGGCATCTCGATGAATTTCCTGTCGGCGGGCATCCCCGTTACCATTGTGGAGATGCAAGCCGAGGCGCTGGAGCGCGGCACGGGCATGATGCGCAAGAATTACGAGGCGTCCGCCGCCAAGGGCCGCATGAAGCCCGAACAGGTGGAGGCCGCGATGGGCGCGCTCACCCCCACGCTCGACCTCTCCGCGCTCGCCGATTGCGACCTGATCATC
>CAXTFF010000139.1:0-5728 GCA_964243325.1 uncultured Sphingomonas sp. | reverse complement strand
CCTCCGACCTGCGGTTTAGGAAACCGTCGCTCTATCCGGCTGAGCTACGGGGGCATCCGGCGCGGCTTCCGCGTTAATCGCGTACGCCGGGCCGGTCAATCAGTTGAGCGTCTCGGGCGGCGGGACCGGCAGCGGCAAGGGGACGACCGGTACGCCGTCGTCGGCCAGCGCCCTTGCTTCCGCGATCGTCGCCTGACCGTGTATGGTCGTGTGATCCTCTTCGCCCGCGTGAATCGCGCGGGCGCGCATCGCGAAGGATCGGCCGACCCACTCCGATTTCTCGAGCATCGCGGCCTGCGCCGACGCGAGCGCGCGCAGCGTGTCCTTGGGACCAGGCTGAACCGCCGCGGTTCCACGATTACCCTTCGCGCCGACATTCGGCGCCATCGCAGCCTTGGTCACATCCGCGCTGTCGCATAGCGGGCAGCACACCTGCCCGGTCTCCGTCTGCGCGGCGTAAGCGTCGCTCGACGCGAACCATGCCTCGAATACATGGCCGCCTCCGCATCGGAGGTCGAACACGATCACGGCGCGATCCGGACCTGCGGGATCGCGCGCCGATGCCCGGTCACCGGCAACCGCCCGCGCACTTCGGCGACCGCCGCTGCGTCGATGTCGATCACCGCCACACCGGGCACTTCGCCCATGTCGAGCAGCACCTCGCCCCAGGGGTCCACCACCAGCGAATGACCGAACGTCTCGCGCCCGTCCGCATGAATGCCCGTCTGGGCCGCCGCGATCACGAAAGCGGCGCACTCGACCGCCCGCGCGCGGAGCAGCACGTGCCAATGCGCCGCGCCCGTCGGCCGCGTGAAGGCGGACGGCACCGCCAGCAGCGTCGCACCGGCCCCGCTCAGCGCTTGGTACAAGGCGGGAAAGCGGAGGTCGTAGCAGATCGACAGCCCCAGCAGTCCGGCCGGCGTCGCAGCCGCGACCGCCTCCGCGCCCGGCGCATAGGCCACCGACTCGCGCCACCGCTCGCCGGTCGGCAGGTCGACATCGAACAGGTGAAGCTTGTCGTACCGCGCGCGGACCGCGCCCTGGTCGTCGATCACGAACCCGCGATTGGCGAGCCGCCCGTCCTTCCGCCTGATCGCCAGCGAACCCAGGTGCACCCAGACGCCACACGAAGCGGCCGCTTTCCGTACGGCGGCCAGCACGGGATCGCCCGCCTCGTCGGTGATCGACGCTGCCGCACGCTCCCGGTCGCGGTCGATCAGGCCCGACATCTCGGGCGTGAACAGCATCGCCGCCCCCGACGACCGCGCCTCCGCCACGGCGGCGACCAGGGCGCGCGCGTTGGCGGCGGGGTCGGTTCCGCCGGTCATCTGCAGCAGCGCCAGCCGCATCAGGCGAGCAGGGGATCGAGCCCGCCCCGGCGATCGAGCGCGGCCAGGTCGTCCGATCCGCCGACATGCCGTCCGTCGATGAAGACCTGCGGCACCGTCATGCCGCCGCCCGCGCGTTCGATCATCTCCGCGCGGCGCGGGCCGCCCATCGTGATGTCGTGCTCCTCGGGCGCGACGCCCTTGGACGCGAGCAGCCGCATCGCGCGGGTGCAATAGGGACAGAACGCCTTGGTGTAGATTTCGACACGAGCCATGCGGTTGAAATGTGGGGAGGAACCCCGCTTGTCAATCATCCTCCCCCAGTACGCGCGCCCAGCATAGGACCGCGACCGACGCCGCGCCCGCCCGCAGCAGCGCCGCGGTGGCGGCCGTCGCGGTCGCGCCCGTCGTGTAGATGTCGTCGACGAGCGCGATCCGCCGCCCCACGACCCGCGTCGGGTCCGGGACCGCGAACGCCCCGCGCACGGCCCGCGCCCGCGCCGCCCGCCCCGCCCCGCGAAGCGACGGCGTCGCGCGGGTCCGCGCCAGCGCGCGCGCATCGAGCGGCAACGCCGCCGCCCGCGCGAGCGCGGCCCCGATCACCACCGACTGGTTGAACCCGCGCGACCACAGCCGCCACCGGTGGAGCGGCACCGGCACGAGCAGGTCGGCTTCGCCGGGCACGACCCGCCGCATGTGGCGCGCCATCGTCTCGCCGAGACCGACCCGCCTTCCGTATTTGAGATCCAGCGCCAGCCGCCGCGAGAGCTCGTCATAGGCGACCGCCGCGAACACGCCCGCGTGGCGCGGCGGATCGGCCAGGCAAGCGGCGCACCGCGCACCGGCGCCCCGGTCGTACTCGAACGGGACGCGGCAGCCCGCGCACCAGGGGGCCCCGATGAACCGCATCCCGCCCCAGCACGCCGCGCAGAAACGGTGATCCTCCCCGACGATCACGCCGCACCCCGGACAGCGTGGCGGCAGCGCCAACCGGCCGAGCGAATCCAACGATCGACGCAGCCTCGACACCCGCCCCTTGTCGGTCGGCGACGGCGCGGGCACAAGCGGGCGCGGTGTCCGTTCCCGAAATCTTCAGCCGCTCGGCCCGCCGCCGCCGCCGCGACCGCATCGCCGGTCGCTACCCCGACCACGCCTTTCTGCGCGAGGCGATGGTGGACGGCTTGGCCGAACGGCTGGACAGCGTGTCGCGGCGCTTCACCGACATGCTCGATCTGGGCTGTTTCGACGCCATGTTCCCGCCTCCGCCGAGCGCCAGGGTCGTACGGTGCGACGCCGGCTTCGCTTTCGCGCGTACGGCCGGAGGCGTGCAGGCGGACGAGGACCGCCTGCCCTTCGCCGACGGCAGCTTCGACCTCGTCGTCAGCGCGGGCGTGCTCGATCAGGTGAACGACCTGCCCGGCGCGCTGACGCTGATCCGGCGCGTGCTGCGCCCCGACGGCCTGTTCCTGGGAGCCTTCGTCGGCGGCACCAGCCTCCCCCGGCTCCGCGCCGCGCTCCGCTCGGCGCAAGGCGACCGCCCGGCGGCGCGCCTCCACCCGGCGATCGACCTGCGCTCGGCGGGCGACCTGCTCGGGCGCGCGGGCCTGACCCTGCCCGTCGCCGATGTGGAGACGCTCACCGTCCGCTATGCCGGGATCGGCCGTTTGCTGGAGGACTTGCGCGGCATGGGTGCGTCCAATCTCCTGACCGGACGGACGTCGATGACCCGCGGCGAGCTCGCGCGCGCCGCCGACGCGTTCGCCGGCGCCGCCGATCCCGACGGCCGGACACCCGAGCGGTTCGACCTCGTCTTCCTCACCGCCTGGTCGCCCGCGCCGAGCCAGCCCAAGCCCGCCGCACGCGGCAGCGGCCGCACGTCGCTCGCCGACGCGCTCGAACGATTCGCCAAGCGCGACTAGCCGATCATCCAGCCCGCGCTCGCGCGAGCGGCGAGCACGCGCCCCATCGCGGAGAACAGCGGCTCCATCGCCACGGGTTTGAACAGCACCTCGTCCGCGCCCGCCTCCAGACACCGATCGCGCAGGTCCGGCGCTGTGTCGGCCGTCACCACGATGATCGGCGCGCGCGCGTTCGCGTCCGTCCGCGCGCGGATGTGGCGGATCGCGGTCATGCCGTCCATGCCGGGCATCCTGAGATCCACGAGCAGGATGTCGAACTGCTGCCCGCCCAGCAGCAGCAGGCCGTCCTCCGCGCTCTCGGCCTCCACCATCTGGGCGCCGGCCACGTCGAGCATGTCCCTGACGACGCGGCGATTCATGGGATCGTCTTCGATCAACAGGACCTTCACCGCCCCGCTCCGGGCCCTAGGTTATCGGCGTGTGCGATAGCGATCATCACACGCTTATCCACTCAAGCCGCGCGGGATACAAGCCGGGCCGCATCATCTTGCTCAAGCCGATCCGGAAACATCGCCGCGATCAATCCGGACCCCGCCACCGGCTTCGCGACCGACCGGAACGAGGAAGGGAGCGCGGATCCGGCGCCCGGCGACCGCAACACCGTCACCTCGGCCCCGCAAGCGTCCGCCGCGCTCGCCAGCCGATCCACCCCGCTCCCAAGCGCGCCGTCGTCGATCAACAGCGCGCGCGGCGCGTGGGCGTCCACCGCCGCGATCGCCTCCTCGACCGATCCGGCGAACACGATCCGCCCGACATGCGGCGCCAGCAGGCTGCCGAACATCGCCCGCATGATCGGGTTGCGATCGACGATCACCAGCATGTCGCCTCCCTCCGCCGCGGCGGAGGCGGGCGTGGGCTCGACATGATCGACGACCGGCAGGTGGAGCGTGAACACCGACCCCTGCCCCTCGCCGCTCGCCACGACCAGATCGCCACCCATCGCGCGCGCGAGGTCGCGGCTGATCGACAGGCCCAGCCCGGTGCCGCCGAACCGCCGCGTCGTGCTGGCGTCCGCCTGCGCGAACGATCCGAAGATCAGCTCAAGCTTGTCCGGCGCGATGCCCACCCCGCTATCGCGCACCGAGATCGCGACCGTGTCGCCGCACCGAACCGCGCGCAGGCCGACCGCGCCCGTGTCGGTGAATTTGGCGGCGTTGGACAGCAGGTTGAACACCACCTGCCGCACCCGCGCGGCGTCTCCCAGCACGCGCGCGGGCGGCAGGTCGATCTCGACGGCGAAGCCCACGCCCTTGGCGCGCACCTGATCCTCCCACAGCAGCGCCGCGTCGCGCAGCACGCCGCCCAGATCGAACGGTTCCGATTCGAGCGACAGTCGCCCGGTCTCGATCTTGGCGACGTCGAGGATGTCGTCCACCAGCGCGCGCATCGTCCGACCCGCGCCGTGGACCAGCCGGATGCGGTCGCGCGACGCCTCGGGCAGCGCCTGGTCGGTCAGCATCACCTCCGTCATGCCCAGAATGCCGTTCAGCGGCGTCCTGATCTCGTGGCTGGTCGTCGCCAGGAACTCGGTCTTGGCCGCCAGCGCCTTTTCGAGCGCGGCGTTGGTGTCGCCCAGTTCGGAATTGACCGCCCGCACCGCGTCGCGGCTGCGGCGGACGGCGAGCAGCGAGAACAGCAGCAGCGCGAGCACGATCGAGCCCGCGATCGCCGCGCCCGTGAAGATCAGCCGCTGCGTGCGCGCCTTGTCCTGTTCGAACACGACGCTGCGCCGCAGCTCCTCCGCCTTCAGCCGCGCGATGCGGAGCTCCTGGTTGGCGAAATCGAAGCGCGCGCCCATCAGCGCGGTGCTGGTCTGCGTCGCCAGCTTGGTCGATTCGTCGTCGAGTCGTTTCAGCGCCTCCAGATGCCCGAGCGCGGCGTCCCTGTTCCCGACCCGGCGGTGGATTCGATAGGCGGTCAGGTGTCCCTCGCGCATCGGCATCGACGTCTTGGTCAAGTCGACGCCGGCGAAGCTCCGCTCGATCAGCACGCGCGCCTCCGCGATCCGCCCGCGCTGGAGCGACAGCTGCGCGGCCGCGCTGAGCATCGCCGGCTCCTCCTGGCCGCCCGCGCGCACGGCGGCGACCATCGCCTCGCGCGCGGTTCGCGCCGCGCCGGAAAGGTCGTTATCGGCCAAGCGGGCTCGGACGATGTTGCGGAGGATCTGAGACTCGATTGCGGGACTCTGCATCCTTTTTGCAAGAGCGAGCGCTTTGGCGAATTGCGTTAAAGCGTCCCTATTACGACCAAGCGCAGCGTAGCTAGTACCAGTGTTATTCAGGATCGAGATAGCCAGCCGTGTATCTGTCGCATTGGCCTCCAGGGCCTGATCAAGATATCTAAGAGCACTATCATGATCCTTTCCATCACTGTACAAATTAGCAATATAGATAAGCGCGATCGCTTGATTTCTATTATCATTAACTTTTACGAACGATTTGTAAGCAGCTTGATAATCTGCCAGTGCAAACGCCACGCTGC
>CAXTFF010000138.1:0-5739 GCA_964243325.1 uncultured Sphingomonas sp. | reverse complement strand
CCTTTGGCCCAGGCGTCCGACACGCGGCCGGACAGCAGCTTGGCCTGGCGCGCGAACAAGGTGTCCCAGGTGGCGTGCTCCTCCGGGGTGAAGCGATCCCAATCCTGCGGGATCGTCCAATCGGCCGCTGCGCCGGGCGGGGGTCGGTCGAGCACGTGCGTTTCCTCTGCCATGAACCTACCCTAGCATAGCGGGATGATCGGGGAAAATGTGCGGGCGTGGGTGCGGGTCGCATCAAGATGGGGCGGTCGCGTCGCCGGAGCGGTCGGCGCGCCCCTGCTGCTCTACATCGCGGCCGGGCTGGTCGGCGGGGTGCTGCCCGTCAACGGCCACCGTCTGTCGCCCGCGCGCGGCGTGCTGGTGTTCGTGGAAGGCAACGGCGTCCATACCGGCATGATCGTCCCCAAACTGGCGGCCGGCGTCGACTGGCGCGATCTGGCGCGGCCCGAGCACCTCGCCGACCCCCGCCACGGCGCGCACCCGTACCTCTCGTTCGGCTGGGGCGAGCGCGCCTTCTACCTCGAGACCGCGACCTGGGCGGACGTGAAGCTCCGTACCGTCCTGGCCGCGGCGCTCGGGAGCGGCGACACGCTGGTCCACATCGACCACCTGCCCCGCCCGAGCCCTGGCGACGGCGCGCGCCCGGTATTGCTCAGCCCGGTGGAATATCGGCGGCTGGCCGCGTTCATCCGCGCGACGGTGGCGGAGCGCCCGCGCGTGCGCCGCGGCTACGGCGCATACGACGCCTTCTACACGGCGCGCGGCCGGTACTCAGCGCGGCGGACCTGCAACAGTTGGACGGGCGAGGCGCTCGCCCATGCGGGCGTGCGGGTAGGTCGGTGGACGCCGTTCCCCGCGACGGTGATGTGGTGGTTCTAGTTGTCCGTGTCCGCCCGGTATCCGTCATAGCCGCGGCATCGTTCGGGGTTCCGACGGCAGCTTTTCTCGTACTCGCGCCGCTCGCGGCCCTCGCGCGCTTCCTTTTTGCGCATCTCGCGGCCGAAATTGCGGTCGGCCTCGTCCTGGCTGGTCGTGCCCCAATCGACGACCTGGCCCGCCGCCTTAAAGGGCGCGGTGACGACCGCGCCGACCGTGCGGACGCAGCCACCCGTCAGGAGCGGCAGCAGGGTGGCGGCGAGCAGGAGTTTACGCATCTACTGGTCCTTAGCACGGGCAGCGTCGCGGGCTACGACGCCGATCGCCGGAAAATCGGTGAAGAACCCGTCTATCCCAAGCCGGAGCGCGGCGGCAATCTCTCCCGGCAGATCGCCGGGCCTCCTCCCCTCGCGCCGAAATGGGGCCGCGAGAAACTGGTTTTCCGCCCGGAACGTCCAGGAATGGACGCGCAGGCCCGCCGCGTGCGCGTCGCGGACGAGCGCGCCGTTCCCGAGCATGGCCTTGTTCGGCCCGATCCCCCAAGCGTAGCGCGCGACGGCGCGCAGGCCGTCCGGCGTCGCCATCGCTGCATAGCTCGGGGTCGCGGCGTCGGCGGGCGCGCCGGTCGCGTCGAGCAGCTGGATCAGCCTGACGCGCGTCATCCCCGCCAGCCGCTCGAGATTGTCCACCTCGAACGACTGGACGAACACGGGGGCGTCCGCCGTCCGCCACCCCGCCGCGTCCAGCGCGCGGACGAGCAGCGCGTCGGTCGGACGCCCGATCGCGGCGAAATAGGTCGGGTGCTTGGTTTCCGGATAGATCGCGATCGTCCGCCCCAGCTCGGCCGAGCGCCGCTTGGCGAGCGCGATCACCTCGTCCAGCGTCGGGATCGTCTCCTGCCCGTCATAGGCGGTATTGCCCGGCCGAAGCTCGGGCAACCGTTCGCGCGCGCGCAGCTTCCTTAGTTCGGTCAGCGTGAAATCCTCGGTGAACCAGCCGTTGACCGACCGCCCGTCGATGACCTTGGTCGCCCGCCTCGCGGCGAACTCCGGATGCGCGGCCACGTCGGTCGTCTCGCCGATCTCGTTCTCATGCCGCGCGACGAGCACGTCGTCCTTGGTCGGCACCAGATCGGGCTCGATCGCGTCCGCACCCTGCACGATCGCCAGATCGTAGGCGGCGAGCGTATGTTCCGGCCGCTCGCCGCTCGCTCCCCGATGGGCGATGACGATAGGGGGCGAGAGCGCTCGTTCCACGGCCGCATCCTGGCGCGCCGTCGCGCAGGACGCCAGGAAAAGCAGCAGCGCGGGGCCTGATCGTTGCGGTCGCAGCATAATCACCTATGTTGCCGAGTGAACCGGGGTCATGCGCCGGGATCGGGACGGAATCGTGACACCATGACCGACAATGACAGCGTGGTCGCCGCCGCGCGGACCTGGGCGGGCGAGCCGCTCGCGCTCGCCACCGTAGTCTCCACCTGGGGTTCCGCGCCGCGCCCGCGCGGCAGCCACATGCTCGTCCACGGCGATGGCCGGTTCGAGGGATCGGTGTCGGGCGGCTGCGTCGAGACCGACATCATGCAGACCGCCGCCGAAGTGATCGCTGGCGCGCCCGCGCAGGTGAAGCGATACGGCGTCGCCGACGCGGCGGCGTGGGAGGTCGGCCTGCCCTGCGGCGGCGAGATCGCGGTGCTCGTCCAGCCCGTCTCGGCTGAAGGTTTCGACCCCGAGCTGTTCGACCGGATCGCCGAGGCGCGCGCGGACGGCCGCGCGCTCCTCGTCACGACCGACCTCGCCAGCGGGCATTCCAGCGGGCGGTTCCAGGAAACAGGCGAAGTCTTCGTCAACCGCTACGACCCGCCGCGCCGCCTGCTGGTGGTGGGCGCGGTGCAGATCGCGCAGTCGCTTGTCGCGCTCGCCGCGGCGCTGGGCATCGACGCGGTGGTGATCGATCCGCGCGCGCGTTTCCTGACGGCCGAACGCTTCCCGGGCGCGACGCTCGACGACCGCTGGCCCGATGAGGCGATCGCGGCGCTCCGCCCCGATCCCGCGACCGCGGTGGTGACGCTCAGCCACGACGCCAAGATCGACGACCCTGCGTTGCTGGAGGCGCTGCGCTATCCAACCGGCTATGTCGGCGCGCTCGGATCGAGGCGCAGCCACGCCGCGCGGCGCGATCGCCTGGCAGCGCTGGGCGTCGGCGCGCACGATCTAGACCGGATCGACGGACCGGTCGGACTCGATATCGGCGCGGTCGGCCCTTCGGAAATCGCGCTGTCGATCGCCGCCGCTATGGTCGCGGCGTTCCACGGAGAAACCGCATCATGATCAAGGTCGAGAACACCAGTTTGGTCCTGCTCGCGGCGGGCCGGTCCGAGCGTTTCGGTGATGTCGGCTCCAAGCTCGACGAGGATTTCCTGGGCAAGCCACTCGGCCTTCATGTCGCGGTCACGCTGGAGGACATGCCGTTCCGCGAACGCATCGTCATCGTGAAGACCTGTGGTATCGACTATGCGCGCCACCGCTTCACCGTGCTCCACAACGACGATCCCGTCGGTGACATCGCCAGCTCGATCCGGCGCGGCGTCGCCTGCGCGAAGGAACGTGGGGCCGATGCGGTATTGTTCACGCTCGCCGACATGCCGCGCGTCACCGCCACGCACATCCACCGGCTGTTCGACGCCGCGACCGACAAGCGGAGCATCGTCTCCTCGTCGAACGGCGTCGAGACCTCGCCCCCTGCCTTGTTCGGGGCCGAGCATTTCGATTATCTGCTTACGATCGACGGCGACCAGGGCCCGCGCGAGATGGTGAAAGGCGGCCGGCACGTCGTCACCGCCCCGGCCGAGCTGATCGACGTCGACACGCCCGAGGATCTGGAACGGCTGCGCGCGCTGATTCATTCGCCCGCCGCGATCACTCGTGCCGCAGCGCGTCGATCGGATTGAGCGCCGCCGCCCGTCTGGCGGGGAAGTAGCCGAACACCACCCCGATCACTGCCGAGATGGCGAACGCGACGACGTTGATCTGCGGATCGAACGTCCAGGGCACCTGCATGACGGGAACGAGCGCCAGGATCACGCCCTGCGCCAGCACCAGCCCGATCACCCCGCCCAGGCACGACAGCGCCACCGCCTCGACCAGGAACTGGAGCAGCACTTCGTTCGCCACCGCGCCGATCGCCAGGCGGATGCCGATCTCGCGCGTGCGCTCGGTGACGGATACCAGCATGATGTTCATGATGCCGATGCCGCCCACCACCAGGCTGATCGCCGCCACCGCCGCGACGATGCGGGTCAGCAGCGTCGTCGTGCCGGTCAGCGTGTCGGAGATCTGGCGCGTGTCGAAGATGTTGAAGTCGTCCTCCTTGCCGCCGGTGATGTTGCGGCGTTCCTGGAGAAGCTCGGTGATCCCCGCCTGGATCTGCGGGGTGGAATAGGCCGGGTCGGTCCCGACCAGCATCAGGCGGATGTCGCGTGTGCCGGTGAACCGGCGCTGGACCGTCTTTATCGGCATGACGATCACGTCGTCCTGGTCGCCGCCGAAGCCCGCCTGGCCGCGCGTCGACAGCGTGCCGATCACGTCGCACGAGATCGGCCCCACGCGGAACCGCTTGCCCACCGCGTCGCCGCCGGGGAACAGGTTGCGCTCGACGGTGCCGCCGATGACGCACACCGCCTTGCCCGCCTCCTGCTCCGCGCGCGTCCAGGTGCGCCCGGCGGTCAGCGGCCAGGGCTGGACGCGGAAGATCGCCGACGTCGTGCCGTTGACGGTGGTGGACCAGTTCGCGCCCTCGTGGATCGCGGTGGCGGGCGCCGACGCCTGCGGCGCGACGGCGGTGACGCCCGCGATCTGGTTGGCGATCGCGTCCACGTCCTCCGGCTCGAAGTCGGGCGGGCGCGGTCCCCCGCCGCCGCGCCCGAAGCCCTGGCCCGGGCGGATCTGGAGGATGTTGGTGCCCAGCGCCGATATCTGCTGCTGGACCGCGGCGGTCGTCGCCTTGCCCAGCGTCACCATGGTGACGACGGCGCCGACGCCGATGACGATGCCCAGGATCGTCAGGAACGAGCGGAGGATGTGGCGCCGGATCGACCGGATCGCCAGGATGAAGGTCGTGCCAAGCATCAGGCGACCGCCTCGCCCGGCCGGTGCCGCGCCTCGATCCGTTCGACCAGCCCGTCCTTGAAATGCACCACCGTCCGGGCGAACGCGGCCATGTCGGGCTCATGCGTGACCATGATCACGGTGATGCCGCCCACGCGGTTCAGGCCCGACAACAATTCCATGATCTCGACCGACCGTTCGGAGTCGAGATTGCCCGTCGGCTCGTCCGCAAGCAGCACGTCCGGCTCGGTCACGATCGCGCGGGCGATCGCGACGCGCTGCTGCTGGCCGCCCGACAGCTCGGCGGGCGTGTTCTTGGACCAGTTGGTGAGCCCCACCTTGTCGAGCGCGGCCATGCCCAGCTCGCGCCGCCGCCGCTTTTCCTCGCCGCGGTAAAGCAGCGGCAGCTCCACGTTCTCGAGCGCCGACGTGCGGCTGAGCAGGTTGAAGCCCTGGAACACGAAGCCGAGATAGCGCCGCCGGAGCAGCGCGCGCTGGTCGCGGTCGAGCGCCTCGACCGGGTGGCCCCGAAACAGGAACCTGCCCCCGCTGGGCACGTCGAGGCAGCCCAGGATGTTCATGGTGGTCGACTTGCCCGACCCCGACGCGCCCATCACCGCGACGAAATCACCGGACTGGATGTCGAGATCGACACCCTTCAAGGCCTGGAACGCGGTCGGCCCCTCGCCGTACGTCTTGGTGACGCCGCGCATGGAGATGAGGGGGTCAGCCACCCGCCCCGGCCCCGCCAGCGCCGCCG